>JAJCYX010000410.1 GCA_029262715.1 Chloroflexota bacterium | reverse complement strand
GCTGCCGCCCAGGTATTCGCCGGTCACGCCCTGATCGGTGAAGATGCGCACGATTCGGGCACGGCTTTCCAGGCTTGAGCCGCCGCAGTAGACGGGGATGCTGATCGTGCCTTCGGCTGCGATGTTGTTGAGGGTATACTCGAATTCCGTCAGCTCAATCTTGGTAATGATCGGTGCTTTTGGCATCTTGTTTTCTCCGCACATGCTCCATTTGAAATGTCAGGCCACAGACGGCTCAACCGTCCCTCCAACATTTGTGAACACATGGTGCTGGCGGTCTGGTTGCGGCCGGAATCATACTCCTGAACTACAGGTCACGGTCGCTTGACGCAGGGCTCCAGCGATTCCATAGATCATCACTCTGTCATTGTTGTTGGCGGCGGCCCCGGCGGGCTTGGCGCTGCGGCTGTTCTCGAAGGCTGGCACCCGTACTTCAAGGGCGATTATCAGTTTCCGGTTTACGAAGTGCAGCAGCTTGCCGAGCAGTTCCATGACTGTCCGATGGAGCTTGACCAGCACCGTGTCTTACAAGCTGGGTTGCGGCCCATCGAGTTCTACCGCATGCGGCATCATCCGACGCAGGAAGCGCAGCCGCTCGAAAACTGGACGCTCGGGTTCAGCAAGCAGCGTCGCGTCGATTGGAAGATGCTTTCGCTCGATAAACCCGGCGGCCTCTGGAACAACGTTCCGCGCGAGCAGCTAACTCTTGGCCCTGCGCACTGGATGGAGCTTGCTCAGTACCCGGTTTTGCAGTTTTATGCAGACACTGGTCGTGAACGAGACGCAAACGAGCTTATTCACAAGAGCGATATCGTCCCTTACTTCCATGCCTTCGCCGAAAAGCTTGGCCTGAATGACCACATCCAGACAGGCACTGAGGTCACATCGATCAGACCGCTATCGGAAGACGCCGGCTCTCGGTTCATCGTCGAAGCAGAGACCGATACCGGCACGCAGTGGTACACGTGCGACTACCTTGTGTACGCGGTCGGGCCGAAGTCGGCTGCTCGTCATCTCACTGCAAGCGGCGCCACGCTGCCTTACGTTCAGTACAGCTACAACCATGCGGATGACCTGCCGGGCGACCGGGTGATGGTGGTGGGCGGCGGTCGGTCTGCGGACTGGGCGGCGACCGAGTCTCATGAGGCGGGCAAAACGGTGGTTTACGTGATGCGACAGACGGTGGAACCGCACCTGAAGTTGATCAACGAAAGCCAGCATCTGCCGTATTACCAACACCTGGCGCGGATTCTGGACGGCGAGCAGGATCGTATGGGGCTTCTCTATAGCTCAGAGGTGCGGGAGTTTCGCGCCAATGGCGAGGTGGTTATTGCTACGCCTGAGGGCGAGATCACGGTGAACGTTGACCACGTGGTTGTGGAGATTGGTGGAGAGCCGGACTACAGCCTATTGCAGGGTTTTCCGGCGCTGACGCTTGTGCCGAAGCGGGACAATTTCCGCTTCCAGGTGATGCAAATGCAGACTGATCAGGCGACGTTCGAGTCTATTGACGTCACCGGCCTGTATGCCGCCGGATATCTGTCGCAGGGCACCGGGCTTTCGGTGATCGGTTTTCACAGCGGTGCGTACCTGATTGCTGGCGACATTTTGCGCAGGCTAGGCTATTTCAGCCGCTAGGACGGCATTGCCGCGTTTGCCGCTTGCGGCGTTTTCCGATGGGATGTGATCGCGTCGGCAAATCTGTCATCTCAAGCGGCAAGCTGTCATCCCGACCGCGGGGTACCCGCTTGCGGGTCAAGGGATCTGAGCGTTGACGGACGGTCACCCGAGAATTTCTGAATCGAGTTACGAACGGTGCTATTCCCTCTCCCTGGCAGGGAGAGGGTCAGGGTGTGGGTCGTTTCGTCTTGTTAGGAGAGAGCAGTCATATCCGTCAGCCCCCAACCCACCCTCTAACTCCCTCTCTTCATAAGGGAGGGAGAATCTGAATCGCCAACTTGAGCGTGTCGGCGGACGGCATTGCTTAAGGAATATGGCTATCGTCTCCTCACCAATTCGTACGTTAAGCCTGGCCCTTCACGAACACGATCTCTGTTGCACCGGCGTCTTCAGTGGTCAGTTCTGGGCGGAACTCGTAGCCTTCCGGGTGTGCGAACCCTGTCATCAGTTCCAGGGCCGATTCAGGTGAGCCAGCGGCAGCGGTGTTGTTGGCGACGTGCCGCACCAGCGCTCCCTTCAAGAGCTTCGACAGGTGGGTAACCGTCTTCATCTGGCCGCCTGCAGCGCGCTCCAGGAACTTGACCCTGATTCGAGATGCGCACGGGACTGCAGACGGATCCCACGCTGCACTGTGTTCCAGCGGGAGGAGGTCCCATATCACGCCAGTTTCAGCGTTGGTGGCGAGCGACTTGGTGACCAGTGGTTTCCATACCGATGAGCATGTTTTCCGGCGCAGCAAAGCCGCTCCCATTTTCAGCTTGTAAGCAGGGATCAGGTCGGTGGGGCGGACTATCCCGAAGAGTCCAGACATGATGATTACGCTCTGGTCGAATGCTTCCCTGGCATCGCTGCTTAGTGACGGATACTCAATGGCGTCATACATGACGCCGGTGTACCGCTCGATGGCAGGTAGTGTCGGCGCTGTTTCGATGCTGGCGTTTTCGGCCATAGCTTTTTCGAGCGCCGGTCCTTTTACACCCAGCAGCCTTTTTGACGAGCGCGGACGCTGGCTGAGCTGGACCAATGCCTTTGTCATCCGTGCACGAGTTGGATTGAGGGTCGGAAACGACAGCGAGTCAAGGTTAAGTGGAGAGCCTGAACCGGCTTCAGATTTACCCTCTGAGGGAGGTAGAAGGATAAGAATTTTACTGGTCACGCAGGCGTATCCGTTAGCTTGTTGGCACTCGGTGTAGGTAAGTGGAGGGTGTGGGAGATTCTGTCAGATTGCGGCGGATGATGACAGGAACTGATTGACCGGTGGACACCTGTCGGAAGGTCCCGGTCGTGTCAATACTTGTGTCTGAGTTTGCACCACGCCCCCAGGTCCTTCTGACCCGCAAGCGGGTACCCCGCTCAGGACCAAGGAGCGGCGTGCCGCGTCTTCTGGGAGGGGCGAGCGGAATACGCTGTGATCGGTCCGGGCGGCGTCCGGAACACTCACCCTCTGCTATGCACTCACCCTGCGCGCAGCGAAGGTAACGTACACCGTGTCGCACTTTGGGCATCTGTCGTTGTTGTATGCCGGTTCGACGTGGTCGCAATGCATGCAGTGAACGTCGCCAGCCTTCTCAGTCATGGCCGCGTTTGGCTTCATCGCCGCACCGCAGCTTAAGCAGTGCGGTGCGGTTGGCGGCACATGCGACTCCGCCATCACGTAGGCGCACACCGTGCAGACGAACGCCGGTTGATCGTTCGATGTAGTCATACTTTCCGATTCCTCAACGACGTTGCATCGCCTCTACTCGCCAGCGCCGGACGGTGCCGGCGAGCTCTCAGCTATTACCGGTTCAGCGAGAGAGGTGCTCTTCCCCTCGATAGAGATGTTCGGCAACCACTCCATCCAACTCGGGAAGTACCAGGCGTGTTTGCCCAGAATCCGCATGATGCTCGGCACCAGTAGTGATCGAACCACTGTCGCATCAAGCAATACCGCTGCGCCAAGACCGAAGCCCATTGACTGGAAGAATGCGATATCGCCCAGTGCGAAACCTCCGAACACAGCAACCATGATTAGCGCTGCACCGGTGATGATGCTTGCAGTCGTCCGCAGCCCGAACGCTACAGCCTCCTCGGCATCACCCGTCTCGTCGAATCGCTCTTTGATTCGGCTCAGCATGAAGACGTGGTAGTCCATCGATAGTCCGAACAGAATGCTGAACATGAACAGCGGCAGCCAGAATTCGATCTGGTCCACCTGCTGAAACCCGAACAGATCGATCAGAAATCCTTTTTGAAACACGAGTACGACTAGGCCGTAGGCTGCTCCCACCGACAGGAGGTTCATGATGAACGAGGCGATCGATACCGTGATAGACCTGAACGCGACCAGAAGCAAGATGAAGCTGAGGCCGAGTACAGCAATGAATACGATTGGCAGGTACTGGTCGGTCAACTCTACGGAATCGACAACTTCGGCTGAATCCCCACCTACCAGGGCCTGATACGACCCGGCTGGCACACCGGCGAACGCTTGAGGAATTAGATCACTACGAAGGTTTCTGATCGTATCCAGTGCAGCCTGGTTGGATGGGTCGCCTGGCGCAGTTGCTGAGATACGTGCAAGTTTGACAGATGGCTCGATACGAACCTCTGGTTCGTTCAAACCAGGGTCATCTGCGATCAACTGTTCAAGTTTGGTGATGGCATCGGCAATTGGTTGAGACCCAACGTCTCCATCAATAGCCACAAATGTCGAAGCGTCTGAGCCAAATCCGAACTGCTCGTTGAGCCTCAAGAATGCCTGTTTTGATGGCTCTTCGTCAGGCAGTACCGAAATACCGCTCGTGCCTTTCTCCAACTGTAGGAAGAAGAACGCAAGAACCAGCAAGAATGCTGTTGCAGCGGTCATGCTGACGTATGGGCGTTTCATCACGGCTACCGTGATCGTGTTCCAAATTCCGCTCTGTTTGTCCGGGTCATAGGGTTTGACTTGACCCAGCCCGAACGACCACCTTCCATACCTCGCTCGAATAAACGTAAGAACACTGAGAACGACTAGCACGAGTATTGATACAAAGAGAATCTCGGGGCCGAACCCGACGGTAAGCGACACGATCACAACCCCGATAATAAACAGAGCCAGGGTCAAGATGAACGGTGCGCGTACGTTGTTAACGCGATCTCCAAGGATTCCGATAATTGCCGGGAGTAGCGTCATACTTGTGAATACAGCCACGAAAACTACAACGATTGCTCCGACGCCGAACGCCTGGAAGATACGCTCTGGCATGATGAGCATTCCGAGAAGTGCGAGCACAACAGTGAAACCGCTGAAGACGACAGCTCGCCCGGCAGAAGCTCCGGAAGCTTCTATTGCCGCCTGTTTTTCCAGCCCCTTACCGCGTTCTTCTCTGTAACGGGAGAGAACGAATAGCGAATAGTCGATTCCAACTGCCAGTCCCATCATTGTGATGATGGCTGGAACGAACTCGTTCAGTTCCATGAATTGGCCGATGATGGCGGTCATTCCTATGGCAGTAAACACTGCCACCAGGGCAAGGATGATAGGAATAACACTGGCGATTACAGCGCCGAGAACGATGGCGAGGATGATGATTGCAACACCGATGCCGATCGCCTCACCTGTAGATAGAACCTCGTCTGCAAGGCGCGTAAATGTTGCGTCCACGCTAGCGCCACCGAGCATCAGAAACTCGAACCCCTCAGCGGTGAACTCCTCTGCAGTATCGGTAAGGACATCTATGTGCTCGTCTTCATCGGAGAATATCTGTATTGATGCGAGAGACGTAGTGCCGTCTTCTGACACTTCGAATTCGTAGTCACGAACGTCGCCATCCAGAATCTTAAAAATCCCGTTCTCGCGCTCGGAGGCTACCTCTTGCTCAGCCGCGGCTACCGCCGCACTGAACTCATCAATTCTCTGTTCAAAAGCTGCATCACCCGGAACCGAAGTTGTGGAGGTGATGATTAAGAACTCGGTTTCCGTCGAACGAGTATTTCCGCCTTCACCAGGCGTCGGTTCAACCGGATCGAGAGACCCGAACCGCTCATTGATGAGATCGGAAGCCTTCTGGTTCTCCAGGGTCTGTGTCGTGC
>JAJCYX010000409.1 GCA_029262715.1 Chloroflexota bacterium | reverse complement strand
ATCAAGATGTCTGCGATCAGCGGCGTCGATATTGCGCTCTGGGACATTGCTGGTAAGGCTGCGGGCGTTCCCGTTTACACGATGCTCGGCGGCAAAGTACACGATCGCATCAAGATGTACCGGGCTTCAGGCGGCCAGATTCCGTGGACCATCGAACCCGGAGATCCATATAGCTCTGGCGGCGCGCCTGCGAATAATTTCAAGGATGGTGAACCAGAGACTTATCGCGAGTCGGCGCGAATCCTCGTCGAAGAGTGGGGTTTTCGTGCGCTGAAGGTTCACTTTGGCGTCGGTGATGGGCTTGAGGCAACTTCCCGGGTGAACGCCATTGCTGAGTGTTTCGCGGCTGCTCGTGAAGGAGCAGGGCCGGAGATCGATGTTGCCGTAGATATCCATAACCCGAACCCGGCAATCGGCCGTCAGCTGATCGAAGCTCTCGCACCGCACCGCCCGCTGTTCATTGAGGAGCCAATGCCTGTCGAACGAGTCGACGCGCTTGCGCAGATCGTCGATGGCTCGACTGCGACGATTGCGGCTGGCGAGCGATGGATGGGCAAATGGGTGTTCTTCGATGCGCTGAGCCGGGGCACAATTTCGGTGATGCAGCCGGATATCTGCCACGCGGGCGGGATCACAGAATGCAAGAAGATTGCGATCATGGGCGAGGCTGCTTATGCGAAGCTGGCGATCCACTGCCCTCTTAGCCCACTGGCACTTGCGGCTTCGGTGCAGGTCGATGCGTGCAGCACGAACTTCCTGGTGCAGGAACATAACGAGGTGAACGACTCTCGTGACGGCAGTCGCACGCTGATTGGCAAGGGGTTTTTCGAGCAGCCATTCGAGCTTGATGATGATGGTTTCGTGGCAGTGCCTGATGGGCCGGGTCTCGGTATCGAGATAGACGATGCGGGCTTCGAGAAGATCATGTCTAAGCCCTGGTCTGGTGTGCGGGGTTAGGTGGCGGCGATCCGCGTTGTCCGGTGTGTCACGAGTAGCTGCCAACCTGAGCCCGTCGAACGGTGTCATCCCGACCCGGGGTACCCGCTCAGGACGAAGGGCGGCTGAGCCGCCGCACGCGGCACCCACCCTCTAACGCCCGCCCTGTTAGGGAGGGAGAACAAAACCGCCATCCGGAGGCTGTCGATGGGTGATGTCCCGATTTCATCGGTACCGGGCGGAGCAAGCACCGCCTCTATCAGAATCATTCAATAAGCTGTGATCCGCAGCGTCCACCCAACGAATACGCAACCTGCTGTCGCTAACCCTGGCAGCCGAACTGGGGTTGTTCGCCGTTTACCAGGACCCTCAGCAACTCCCTCGCCAGCGTGCTCTGCTTAAGCAAGGTGTCATGGTTCAGTTGCAGGAACCCTTCTCGACCCTCGTTGTAACAAGAAGTCACGAAGAGGGCCGGCAGAATCGCGGTCTCTAAATCAACAACGCGGTCCTTCTCGTTCCCGAAGTTGACTGTCCGCACCGATGACCAGTCGTAGTCGTGGATCGACGAGATCGAGTCGCCGGATATCGCCAAATCTGCCCACACCTGTGACGAGCCGTCGAGTTGCGGAAGCTGCCTGCATGCCACCAGTTCGATAGCCGCTCCGGCAGCAGCGGCGTTTGTGTCCGAAAGCCCACCGACCGGGCTGCTTACCGTGACAACTCCTCCGGTTTTGGCAAGCATGCGGTTGTCAGCAGTTGCGTAACGCGCCAGTCCGTCGAGTGCGACGACGCCGCCGAGAGAGTGTCCGAGGATGAAGAACTCGGTGTTTGGATAGGCGGTGTAGATATCACGAAGTCCGGCGGAAGATGCACCAACAGCTTTCAACGTTTCGGCTGGCAGATACCCAACCTGCCACCCATCTAGTGAGTAGCCAAACTCGATCACCTCGTCGTCTGGATCACCGGTCGGCCGGTCGGTCAGGCCGTACTCATCGGTCAGGATGTCCTTGATGGTGCTCGTCCAGTGGTCAGGCACGCCGAACACAGCTGACGATGAGCAGACTCCCTGGATCAGGATCACCCGCCGGGTTTGCGGCACCGGCGTGGGCGTTGGAGTGGGAGTCGGCGTTGGCGTAGCAGTCGGGACCGGGGTGGGAGTAGCGGTTGGTGTTGGGCTTGGCTGTGGAGAAGGGGTTGGAGTGTTTTCCTGAGTGCCGGTGGTTGGAGTGGTCGAATCTGTCGGGTCATCCTGAGCGCAGCCGACGCTGATCACAGCGACCGCAAATAGCAGCACAAACAGCCTTCTGTTCAGAATCTTGCTCACGAAGCTCCATGTCAGGACGTCTTGCCGTGCCGTTGTACATTCTCTAGCCGCAGAGGAGAGGCGCGGTGAACCATCCTGCCTCCACATCTTCACCTACTCTGCGCCTGACGAACAGCCTTCGCATGAAAGCCGCCCGTCATTTCGTTTCGCCGATTCCGCGATGCAATCACGCGGCGGCGAGCCGGTTCGAGAACGAGAGTCCGGCGAACCGTGACAAATTGGCTTATGATCGGCCTCAGCAAAATACTGACCGGTGAACAGCAACACTCGTGAGGACTCAAATGGCCACAAAACGCAATGTAATGATCCTTGGCGCTTCATACGGATCACTCCTGGGAGCGAAGCTCGCCCTCGCCGGCCACGATGTCCACCTCGTCTGCCTGCCAGAAGAGGCGAAGCTGATTAACGAAGAGGGTGCCCGCGTTCGGCTGCCGCTCCGCGGTCTCGACATGACGGTCGAGCTGAACACGAAGGAGATGGAAGGCAACGTCACAGCATCTGGCGCGGTCGATGTGAACCCCGGCGATTTCGATCTGATTGGCATGGCGATGCAGGAGCCGCAGTACCGTGCGCCGGAAGTTGTGGATCTGCTGAAGCGTATAGGCGAATCTGGTGTGCCGAGCATGTCGATCATGAACATGCCTCCGCTGACGTACTTGAAGCGAATCCCCGACCTCGATGCCGAGCCGCTTCGAGACAGTTACACCGACTCGACGGTCTGGGACGCGCTCGACCCGAACCTGATGACGCTCTGCAGCCCCGACCCACAGGCGTTTCGACCGCCCGAGGACAAGGTGAATGTGCTGCAGGTTGGACTGCCGACGAACTTCAAGGCGGCAAGGTTCGAATCGGACGAGCACACGGCGATTCTGAAGCAGTTCGAGGCGGAGATTCAGGCGATTCGGTATCCGGTGAAGACCGATTCGGGCACGCAGGAGGTTGAGCTTCCTGTAAAGCTGCGTGTTCACGATTCGATCTTTGTGCCGCTTGCGAAGTGGGCGATGCTGATCGCTGGCAACTACCGCTGTGTGCAGGCCGACGAGATGCGGTCTATCAAGGACGCAGTGCACTCGAACATCGAGGAGTCAAAGGCCGCATACAACTGGGTTGTCGATCTCTGCGTGGAGCTTGGTGCTGACCGGAACGATCTTGTGCCGTTCGAAAAGTATGCGAAGGCTGCTGAGTTTTTGCTGCGACCTTCCTCTGCTGCGCGGGCACTTGCCGCTGGCGCACCGAACATTGAGCGCGTCGACAAGCTCGTGCAGTCGATAGCCGCCAGCAAGGGCATGCAGTCGGACACTGTTGACGAGATTGTCAGGCTGGTAGACGGATGGTTGGAGAAGAACCGTGGTTAGAGCACGCTACATCGACGGTTTTTCTTCGAGTTAATGATTGCTGCTTCGACGGCAGGCGTGCAGAAATATCTCAACGAGGTACGGTCGTGACTAATCTGCAGAATCCCGGTAGCGAAGATATGTGGGATGGCATTCGCCATATCGAGGTAGGCGATTTTAGCGCGGCTCTCGACTCTCTGACCGAGGCTATAAACCTGCAGCCGAGCCTGGTTCGAGCCCGCAGGGAACGAGCAACAGCGTATCGCCAATTGGGCAAGGAGGTTGAGGCGAGAGCGGACGAACGAGCAGCAGAAAATTTGACCCGACAGGTTCGTAGAAACCTGGGAGTACGTCAGGCCGCCGTTCGCGACACGATTGGCGAAACAGACGGAGGGACATTTTCGTTCGAGGGTCCAATCGGACGGCGAACATTCCTGGAGTACTGGGTGGTCACGGTCATATTCATCGGAGCCGCGTGGTTCTTTGGAATATTGCTCGGTTTCTTTGGAGGAGTCGCCGGCACGCTCGGCGCTCTGTTGATTCTGGTCGCGGCAGTTGCAGCGGCGTGGATTGGCCTGGCTTCAGCGGCAAAGAGATTTCGGGATCTCGGGCAGGAGGGCGTTTGGGCGATTCTTACGTTGATTCCCGTGGTCGGATTCTTCGTCTGGATCATTCTCCTGTTCAGTCCGGGAAAGCTGAATGAAGACTGATAAACCGGCGCGACCATGAGATTGTCATGCTGGTGGACGGATGGCTGGAGAAGAACCGGGGCTAGGTGCGGCGGGCGGCAAGCCGCTTTTTCCGTGCCGCGTGCGGCTTTTTCCGGTGGGTCAAAGGTCACCGTTTAATGAAATAGTGGCTGTGCCACCTTCGTCCTGAGCGGGTGCGAAGGACCTGGGGACGCGGGGCAAACTCAATGGCAAGACTTGTTGTAATCGGAGCCTGTCGACGAGAGAGGGATTGTCATACTCAACTTGATTCAACATCTCTCAGATGATCTTGTTGACTCGGTCAGGTCCCGCGACCCGCAGGCTGGAATCGGGCCAGAGTCTTAAGGTTGGCAGATGGCAGAGGACGGCGATCATGACAAGCTTAAACGCAGGACGGACCGCGAACTGCGATTCTTGTCTGCGAGTGACAAGCTTCGCTACGCGGCGCTGGCTGTTCTTGGCGGGCCGTTACTTTTACTGATCAATGTAATGTTCATTATTCAGCTGATCGGCGTGTTCAGCCCCGAAATGAGTGTCGCTTACTTCGGCGTTGTGGCGTTCACCACTGTGCTGGGGATAGCGGCGCTCGGCGCTGACTACTGGCTCTTCAGGTGGCTGAAGGAGGAGTTCGACGTGTTTCGCTGGACAGGTACCGTCGGGGATGAGTAGCTGTGGCAGCGAGCTCCATTGCGGCTTAGGCCCTCTGAAGTACTTACTACCGGCTCTGGCTCAGTTGAAGCGGTGGCCGTTGTTGCTGTCTCGCCGGAACCTATCGCGGTATTCAGCTTTTCGCGGATCAACGCGTTCACATCTACCAGCGCAAGGCCTCGTACACCGAACCTGCGAATAGCCCACTCTACGAATCCAGTGTCATTTCGTTTAACTGAATGACGCCACCAACCACCGGAATCTCGATATCGATCTTGTGGTCAGTCTTCGCGAACCTCTTCACAGCGCCAGAGATCGCCATCTTCTTTCAACGGCTGACGTGTACCTCGTCAACCTCAGCTAAGGCTTCCCCAGTTGCTAGTGCAGGAACGGTAGATAGCGAAGACGGGCCGATCGGTTGCGGAATGGCGGAGATTAGCCCGATAGAGCTGTCTCAGCAGTCGTCAGTGCGAAGCTGCTCTGCGATCGCTGTCAGTGCGTTCGCATCGACATTTAGTTCGGGGTCGATGCTGGTCAGCCGGCGGTTGAGCACCTCGTGGAAGTGGTTGACCTTTGCCCTGCCCGTTTTGGTCAGTTCGAGGCGGGTGACCCGGCGATCATCCGGGTCAGCGACCCTCGTGACGAGACCCTGTTTTTCGACGCGGTCAACGAGGCCAGTGACGTTGGTCTTGTCACAGTGAAGCGTTTCGGCAAGCTCCCCCAGCGCCGGGTTCTTCCAATCAGCAGCGCAGAGAAGCTGCGCCTGCTGGGCCGAGATACCGGCCTCCTTGCTTGCGATCTCGTAGATTCTCTCAAGCGAAAAGTAGAGGCCGACAAGGCTGCCTGCGAGAGGATTCATCTCTGTGGACTCTTCTGCCATGCATCCATACTAACAATAGATAGTTGACAATATCAACCATTTAGTCCATATTATCAACTATTGAGATCATGGACGATTGGGTAGATGGCATGTTGCACCTACTCAGGACGAACGGCGGAGGAACATCCCAATCGAATCAAAAGGAACGGAATAAGCGATGACTGACGCATCGACTTCAAGTACAGACAACAATCTAAACATCGTCGCAATTGCAGGTAGCCTGCGCGCCGGTTCATATAACAAGGCCGCTCTGAATGCGGCAGTCGAACACGCCCCGGCAGGGATGAATATCTCGGCAGTGGACATTAGCGATGTCCCGTTTTTTGATAGCGATGTCGAAAATGCCGGTGACCCTTCGTCGGTTAAGCGGTTGAAGGACGCTGTGCGGGGCGCAGACGGCCTGCTGATCTTCACGCCTGAGTACAACGGCGGCATTTCTGCAGTGGCGAAGAATGCCATTGACTGGCTGTCGCGCAAGGCGGGCGATGCCGGTTCTGCGATCTCCGGGAAGCCGGTTGCAATTGCCGCCGCTACTCCGGGTGGTCGTGGTGCGCCTGAGGCTCGTGCTCACCTGATCCACGTTATCGGGTACATGACTGATGCTCTGTTCATGGAGACGCTAGGCATCAAAAGCGTTTCGGAGAAGGTGGATAGTCAAAACCGGTTGACTGACGACAAGGCTGTCGCTGACCTGGTGGAGTGGCTTGAGAGTTTCAGGAATCACATCTATAAATCGAATGAAAACCATAACGCGGCTTAACGCATAGCAAGTAAGCTACTTGGCTTACAGAATCGAAGACCATGAACTATTTGCGGCAGGGCCATGTTTCAGTGCCCTACCGCCGGTTAGAAAAGCTGCGCGGGAGCGCCCAAAACGGGGTGAGTTGACCGGGTGAAGTGAAGATTGAGCGGATGATGTTTTAGGCAAGCGTGTGCCGACCAGAGACTACTAACTGTCTCGCGCCTTCGGTATCGGCGGATCTGACAGGACGACCGCGATCTGCAGAGGCCCTCAGGGCACATGCAGACCTTATCTACGCACAGGTGCCGATATCGCACCGAACGCAAGAACGTGACTGACGAAAGAACTGGCCAGATTTAACTGGCCAGAATTTACTGGAAAGAAGACCAAATGACGACCGCTGCTGCGATAGCTCAAGACTACGTTGACAAAGGCCACCCGCGCCGGTGGTGGATCCTGGTTGTGATGTGCATGAGCCTGATTCTGGTCGTTGCAGCGGTCAGTTCGCTCAACCTTGCGATTCCTTCGATCCGAGATGCACTAGACGCAAGCGGCACAGAGTTGCTGTGGATCATCGACTCATACGCCCTGGTGTTTGCCGGGTTCCTGCTGCCTGCCGGAGCATTAGGCGACCGGTTCGGGCGTCGAGAAGCGTTAATCACCGGACTTATCATCGTGCTTGGCACATCAGTCGGCGCAAGCTATGCCGGCTCGTCTACACAGCTGATCATCTGGCGCGGTGCGATGGGCATTGGCGCTGCGCTGATCATGCCGGCAACTCTCTCGATTCTGACGGTTGTGTTCCCAAGAAACGAGCGCTCTAAGGCCATCGCCATCTGGACTGCCTTTGCAGGAGCGGGCGGTGCGCTCGGGCTGCTCGGTGGTGGACTGCTGCTTGAGGCGTTCTGGTGGGGATCGGTATTTTTCGTCAACGTGCCAATCGCCGGTGTGGTCCTGGTACTTGCGATCGCTATCGTTCCAACATCTCGCGACACCCAGCACAGGAAACTTGACGGTCCTGGAGCGCTGATATCCGTAGTTGGACTAGGAGCGCTGCTCTTTGCGATCATCGAGGGCCCTGAGCGCGGCTGGACGAACCCGGTAACCCTGCTTGCGTTCGGAATCGCAGGGGTGCTGATTCTCGGCTTCGTGCGGTGGGAGCTTTTCACGAAGTTTCCGATGCTTGACCCGAGATTTTTCAAGATTCGCCAGTTCTCGATGGGTAGCCTTTCGATAACCATCGTGTTCCTGACGATGTTCGGTTTCTTCTTCTTGATCGTGCAGTATTTCCAATTCGCGCAGAGTCTCACGCCACTGCAAGCGGCTGTGCGCACTCTGCCGTTGACCGGCACGTTCTTTGTATTCGCACCGCTTAGCGTGACGCTTGCGAAGAAGTTCGGGCCGCGGGTGACGATTCCGGCGGGATTGGTGCTTGCGGGGATCGGTCTTGCGCTGATGGGAACGATAGACGCCGATACCACATACGCCATTGTGGTGATTCCGATTGTGATCATGGGCGCGGGAATGGCGACGTTAATGCCACCTGCGAGCGAAGGTATTGTGTCGTCACTACCGTCTGACAAAGCGGGAGTTGGCTCGGCTGTCAACGACACAACTCGTGAAGTTGGAGGTGCCATTGGCATCGCAATAATGGGTTCGCTGCTGGCTATTGGTTACAGGAACAGCCTTGGCGACGCTACCGAAGGGTTGTCTCCCGAGGCGGCTGAACTGGCAGAGGACTCTATTGGCTTCGCGCTGTCTGTCGCGTCTAACGTGCCGCCCGATCAGGCAGAGCGCTTGATTGCGGCTGCGACGACTGCGTACACCGACGGCATGGCGCTTGCGTTCTTCGCTGCGGCGGGTCTGGTTTCGGTGGCGGCAGTGGTTGTTGCGATCTTCTACCCGGGCAAGGAAGAAGCGCAGGCAAGGCAGAGCGAGGTTTAGGGCCGGGTATACGGCGATTTCGACGGGAGCGAGCCTATCTTCGCTCGACCCAGGCCAGTGATGGATGGTCGGAGTCGCTGACACCTGCCAGGAATTCGGCGAACATGCTCT
>JAJCYX010000408.1 GCA_029262715.1 Chloroflexota bacterium | reverse complement strand
ACGCTCTATATGCCGGGCGATCTCACGAGCCTGGTGCGGAGCGAACCTGCCGTGCATCTCGATCATCATCTGCGCACGAGTACCGGTCACGGCGGAAACCGCTTCGATCAGGTCTAACGACGTATAAAACTCGTCGCGCTCCAGCTCGAAATCGCCGTTGCCAAACGGATCGAACTTCATGGCTCGATAGCCACGAGCCATCACCTTCTCAGCTGCCGCAGCGAACTGTTCAGGTTTCCGCTCCACCGTGTACCAGCCATTTGCGTACGCCGGCACGCGGTCCTTCACCTGCCCGCCAAGCAGCTTGAAGACCGGCTGCCCGGTGGCCTTGCCAATGATGTCCCAGAATGCCAGCTCGACCATCGCAAGACCCGTGTAGACGACTTCGCCGGGCTTGCCGAAATCGAGAAGCGTCATACGCCTGTAAAGCGCCTCGATGTCGAACGGATCGTGCCCAATGAAGTGACGCTCAACGTCTTTCAGGTACTCAGCAACGGTGTGCGTCTTGCCAAGGACACGCGCCTCGCCAATGCCTGTTATTCCCTCGTCGGTCTCGATGATGATGTAGCTGAGATTGCGCCATGGCGTTCCAAGGGCGAGCGTGCGAAATGCTGTTGTCTTCATGTGGGTATCGGTTGTTCCGGGTTCTCGGTAGGCGAATGAATTTGGTGAACTGCTAGCTCAGACCGTTCTTGCCGAAATACATCTGTACTGAACAAGCATCTGGTCCGGCGCACTATCTTAACGGCAGATTGAGCTTGTGTTTTGTATTTGTTAGGTTCTGATGCAGTTGCCGCATCGCTCATGCAGACATCACGCCGTTGCTTCGGTCTTCACGCCTCGACCACGCGGAATTGACGACTATGTACTTACAGGTAGTCCACCTGTGTCGATGGAGTTCGAGTATTCCTATTGGGTACAGGAGTATCCGGCTTCCCGAGGTTGTCGAGGGTGACAAAGCCGAGTCCACATATGTGGACGGTGTGCTCACGGTGACGATGTCAAGGAAGCCGACAACAAGTTCGAAAAAGATGACCGCCAACGTTCAATAGCTGCCAGTCATCTGATTCCACCGTTCGGGCTACCGCGCCTTAGAAGTCCGGACGGAGTTCCTCTGCGTGACCGCGGTGTGGGTAATCACCCGCGGTCACGCCTTTTCTATATCGATTCCGTAAACGGCAATCGGCACGCCTTCGACTCCGGTTGGATGAAGCTCCTGAACGTTCCAGCCGTTTCGCTCGTAAACGGCGCGAGCCGGTTCGTTCGCCTGGATCACACCGAGAATGGCTCGTTCAAATCCCGCTGTGTGAATGAACTCGATAGCAGCGTTCATCAGCAATGAGCCAATGCCGCGTCTCTGGTAGTCCGGATGCACATGCATGCTCGAAAGCTGAGCCTCACTGCCGTCCATCGGCCCGACCTTCACCATGCCGACGACCATTTCCTCTGCGGCCACTTTCCATGCCTGCGAGCGAGTGTCTGTTTCGGCGTGGGTCAGAAACTCCACCCACCGATCCCGGTACTCACCCTTTTCACGGCTCGAGATCCACTGCTCCGAAGCGAAACTAGCAAACGAGACGGTGTGACTGAGATGGTGCAGTTCCGCCATCGCCAAAGCATCTGGCGGCCCGGCAATCTCGACTGTGAACCTCATCTGGAAGGATTCGAGAACTCTCTATGCCGCTCAGCAAAGCCGCGCAGTCTGTCTGCCGTCAACCCGTTTACTGAGTCCTTCGGGTAGTTGCCCTCTGCATCGGGCGATCCGGCCTCAACGCCGGTCAGTACCTCGATGCCGTCCTCGACCGTTTCGGCAGAGTAAAGGTAAAACTGGCCCTGTTTGATGGCCTCCACCACATCGGGGCGCAGCATCAGGTTGCGCTCATTCGATTTCGGTATCAGCACTCCGCACTCACCGAGCGCACCGGACTCTTTGCACAGATCGTAAAATCCTTCGATCTTTTCGTTGACTCCGCCGATCGCCTGAATCTCGCCCTTCTGGTTCACAGAACCCGTCACTGCAATGTCCTGCCTGATCGGCACCCCAGAAAGCGCCGAGAGTATCGAGTAGAGCTCGGTTGAAGATGCGCTGTCACCGTCCACAGGACCGTACGACTGCTCAAACGCAATGGAGACATTTACAGACAGTGGGAAGCGCTGTGCGAAGCGGTCGCCGAGGAAGCCGGCCATGATGAGCACGCCCTTGTCATGCGATTTTCCACTCAGCGCAACTTCCCTTTCGATGTTGATAAATCCGTCACTTCCCATAAACGTCTGGGTGGTGATCCTCGACGGCTTACCGAAAGAGATGTCCCCGGCGCTGTAGACTGCAAGACCGTTCACCTGGCCAACCTCTGAACCTTCAAGATCGACCTTGAGAGTGCCCTCGAGGAGAAGTTGCTGCATCATGTCTGATATCTGGCCCGACCTCGACCGGCGGGACTCGAGCGCTTCCAGGACATGCCGACTTTCCGTGTGATCGCTTCCCTCTTTTTTCGCCATGTAAGAGGACTCGTGAACCAGATCCACAAGTAATCCGAACCTGGCGCTCAGCATCTTCTGATGATCGACCAGCCGCATTGCGTGCTCGATGATCGCCAGAACACCCTCGTTGGAGTAGTGCTTCAGATTGTTCTCATTGCAGACTCCACAGACGAACTGTGAGTAGGCGTGAAGAATCTCCTTGTCCAGCCCAACCTGGTGGTTGAGATCAGCACGGACCTTCACAATCTCCCAGAAATCTGGGTCGTACGCCGCAAGCATCTGGTAGATGTCCGGCTCACCGGTAAGGACGACCTTCACCTGGATGGGAATTGGCTCAGGGCGAAGCGGTTGAGGCGGCAAAAAGCCAGGGAGCAGATCTTCAGGATCCTCGGGGCGGACCTCGCCGCCCTTTAGAACTCGTTTGAGAGCAGGCCAGACAGCTGCATGACTCAGCGCCAACCGGGCGTCAATGACGATGTAACCGCCGTTCGCCTGCGCCAGGCTGCCGGGCCTGAGCATAGTGTGGTCGGTGATGTAGGTGCCCATTGTTGGGCGACGGTCGATATGGCCGAACAGGTGGCTGTAAGTCGGGTTGTCCTCCATGATGATCGGAGGACTATTGCGGCCCGTGTTGTCAACGAAAACGTTCACTCGGAACGGCAGGCGCGGATCATTGATCGGCTGTGGTCCGGTCGGTGCGCTACCATCTCCAGCCTGCCCACTAATGATCTGCGCCGCGTTTTCGTGCGAGTAAGTTCGCAGACCTGCAAGGTACTCCGCTACGTCCTCGGCATCGACCGCCTTAAAGCGCGCAATCGCAGCATCGAACGCAGGACCTATCACCGATTCAGTGGCTGTCCGCTGAAATTCGGTCAGCTTCTCCATAGCCTCACGATCACGCTTTCGGATCTCGTCCATTGCACGTTCCACCTCACGCGTGATCTCACTCCTCACACCCTCGAGTTTCTGGCGCTCTTCATCCGAAAGAGCAAGGTACTGCTCCTGCGTCATAGGCGTTCCGTCAACCTTCGGCACGACCGCAATCCCTGCTGGACCTGCCTGGACAGTGAATCCCTGTTGGTCTGCACCACGCTCAACCTCGGAGATCAACTCTCGGCGAACATTTGCCGTCTGTTCGTTAAATTCCCTCATTCGCTCGGTGTAGGCATCGTCGCTGAGTGCAGCAGGCAGATCATTTACCACAACCTGAAGAAGCTGTTCGGCAGTAGCTGTTAGATCGGTTCCCGTACCCTGCGGAAGCCGCGCTGCGGAAGGCTGGTCCGGCCGTTCGAAGTTATGTAAATAGACCCAGTCATGAAACTCCTGCGCACCGTTCTGCGCCGTCCGACGCTCCACTGCCGCTTCCAGGTGACTGCGAATAACTGTGCTCTTGCCCGTTCCAGACATGCCACTGACAAAAATGTTGTAACCGGGAGCGTCCATCCCAAGTCCAAACTCAATGGCCTTGACCGCTCGGTCCTGCCCAATAAACATCTCAGGCGGCTTGATCTGGTCGGTGCAACTGAACGGCAACTCAGACGGATCCATTGACCAACGGGCTTTATCCGGCGGGATTCTAAATCTTGAGATATCAGTCACTGACCACGCTCCGGGAGGTTTGATGAAGATGGCTGACCATACGGCGTGAACCACGAGCGCAGTCTAACTCGGTCAACCGCATCGCAGGTGGCTGAACAGTGACAGCAGGCTGTTGCGCTCGAAAACTACATGGCTCCTTCACGGCTTAGGCCGTTCTCTTCACACTAGCGAAACACGGAACGACTACAGTTGAAATGTTGGAGTAAAGTGACCGTGTTGTAGGCGCGTACGGCACAGGGTGACCAACCTTACAAGAGGTGAAAAATTGAGCATCAACAAGATCCTCGTACCGCTCGACGGTTCCGAGAACGCAGAGAAAATTGGCGGCTGGGTGGCGGGAATTGCACGTCCGCTTAAAGCGGAAGTCGTTCTCGTGACCATCGTTAATCCTGACAAGATTGAACTACCAAGATCGACGGCCGAGCATGGTCATCCTATTCCCGGAAGAGCTGGGCAGTACGACCGACCGGGCATTGAGACTTCGGGAGCACTGGGTGGTGCCACAGGAATCGTAGGTGGCGCTACGGTAACTCCGGGTCATGGCGGTGGAGTCGAGCACGCTCCGGGTTTTGGGACCCAGATCCTGGACTCCATCATGGAGCAGGCGTCGGCCTATGCCGAGCGTGAATCGGACCGCATGAACGCGGCCGGAGTGAAGTCATCGTCTAAGGCGATCATGGGCGATCCTGCCGAGGAGATCGTCAATTATGCTCACCAGATCGATGCTGATCTGATAGCTATGTCTACCCACAGAGGCTCAGGCATTGCACGCGGTATGCTGGGCAGCGTTACCGACAGGGTCTTACGTTCAGCCGATATGCCCGTCATGGCTGTGCATCCTGCGAGCCTGACTGCGTTCAGTGGAAGCCAGGGTCAACCGGAGACCATCGTGGTTCCTCTTGACGGTTCTGATAGATCGGCCGGAGTTGTCGATCTTGCACTTGAAGTTGCCAGCGCTGTCGGCTCAGAGGTGGTCTTCTTCAGGGTAGTCCAGTTCCCGTACTACGGTGTGACGGCAATCGACGCCTCGTACTTCGACACGGGGTACGCAGTCTCACAACAGCGTGTTGAAGCCGATGAGTACCTCAAGCAGTTCAAGGACAAGGCGGACGAGATGGGTGTCAGTGCCAGGAACCTGGTAGTCACCGGTTCCCCGGTATCACGGCTGTTAGAGGAGGTTAAATCTCTCCCTCGACCGCTCATCATCATGAGCGCACGCGGTGAATCTGGTATCAAACGATGGGTGCTTGGCAGCGTGACTGACAAGGTGATCCGCTCGTCCGGATTGCCCGTGATGGTGATCCCACCGACGAAGGACGACTAATAGGCATGTAGATAACTAAGAAAGCGGGCAGCCAAACAATGGCTGCCCGCTTTGTATTGTCGATGAACTGAACTTCGAACTAGTCTGCGTAGACGCTGAACTTCAGTTCCTGCTGAGTCTTCACGTCGATCAACGCGCTCTTGCCTTCCGAGTTCAGGCGGCGAGCCTGCTCTATGGCAGGGCCGATGGCTTCAGGTGCGTCCACCCTGATACCGGTTGCACCAAGACCCTCGGCGATCATGGCGTAATCACCGGTCATGTTGCCTGCACCGAACTGCTCCATAGCGGTAGGCAGTGAGCGGTTGTAGCCACCCATCGTCCCGTTATCGAGAACGATAGTCGTGATCGGGTTACCGGACCGCACCGATGTCTCGATGTCCAGTCCCGCCATACCGAACGCTGCGTCACCCATGAAGTTCATGCAGAATTTTTCCGGATGCGCCATCTTCGCACCGATCATCAGGCCGATCCCGTAGCCGAGATGCGTCGTCTTGCCCCAGCCGATGTAGCTGTGTGGCACCGTCGCTGTGTAGAACGGCATGATCTGGTCACGCGGGTGGCCTGCATCATGCGTCATTATCGTGTTTTCGTGATCAACCGCCTTGTTGATCTCGTTCACCAACCGGTACGGGTTGATCGGGTTCATGTTCGAGTTCAGAAGCGGCTGCCACTCTTCCTGCCACTCCTTACGCACCTGCGCAACAGCCTCCTTAACAGAGGTGTCATTGCTGCGTGAATCGCCAATCAGATCGCGCACAGCGTCGATCATCAGGCGCAACGTCTCTCTCGCGTCTCCGGCGAGTCCGATCTCCGTCTCATACTCTTTTGAGAGATCTTCGACGTTGTTGCTGCTGTGAATGATCGACTTTCCAGCTGGGATGTCGATTCCGTAATTGGTCTTGGTCAGGCTCGCACCAACGGCGAACACCACGTCCGATTCCTTGAGCCATGTCCATACAGGCTTCGGGGCGGTCCTGTTAGCGGCACCAAGTGAAAGAGGATGCCGTTCGTCGATCGCCGACTTGCCAGGCATCGTCGTGATGACCGGAATCTGCGCCAGTTCGGCCAGCTCCTTCAACTCTGCTGTTGCTCCCGAATAGAGCACGCCCTGTCCTGCCCATAGAACCGGCTTCTTGGCTTCAACCAGTTTCCGGGCAGCGCGTTCAATCTCGCTCGCTGGCGGAACCGTCCTGTACTGCTCTGCAGGGCTGAACCCATCGAGATTCGCCACTTCGCCCTGCATGGCATCGCGCTGCATCTCCAACATCACCGGACCGGGACGTCCGTTCTTGAGCGCGGACATAGCCCTGCGCATTAGCCCCGGGATGCGGTCTCCGCTTGTAATTGAAACTGCCCACTTCGTGATGTGCTGGTAGTTCGCCGGACCACTGAAGGTAGGCTTTACGTCGGTCTTGTCATTGCCAGGACCGTCCGGAATGAAAAGCACCGGCACACCGTCAGCCCATGTCTGAGCGAAGCCGCCAAAAGCGTTCTCCGTGCCGGGCCCACCCTGGCAAGCGAACACACCGTACTTGCCCTGAGCAGCCATGATCCTGCTGTATCCGTCAGCCGCCATTATTCCGCCGCGCTCCTGCCTGAACACAATTGGCCTGATGCCAGCCTTCGCGACGGCTTCAATCAACGGGTTAGCAGGGAAGCAGGCGAGCCATTCGAAACCTTCTTGTTTGAGCATCTGGGCGATGGCATCGTAGCCGTTCATAAGCGGTGACTCTCCTGTGGATGAGGGGTTAAGAATGCGAGACGGATCAAACCGTAGTCTCGTTCGTCGGCCGCGCTTCCGGAATTGCCCCTGGGAGCACCGCCGTGACGAATGTCTGGATGGGCCACAGTGTATGCCGGGGCAAGGCGCGCATCAAATGAAGAGCACTCAGTGACAGATAATGCGTCGTTGCATCGGAATTAAAGCACTCACGGCCGCGGGCATACGCGAGCCTTATGCTCCGTCTCCGATAATTAAGCGCCAGGCGATTGCAACGTGCCAGCACGCACAACTGTTGGCAGTCCTCACAGTCCAGTCATCGCGGCATCAG
>JAJCYX010000407.1 GCA_029262715.1 Chloroflexota bacterium | reverse complement strand
GGCATGTGTGGAGCGCTTTGTGCTGCATCAACGAGTATCACGGCCCCGTTGTCGTGCGCCAACTTTCCGAGAGTCTTCACATCGTTGATCGTGCCGAGTACCGATGACATGTGGACCGCTGCGACCATTTTGGTCTTACCGTTTACCAGCTTTCCCGCAGCTTCCATGTCCAATCGGCTGTCTGCGGTACGCGGGATGATTTTTAGCTTGGCACCGGTACGCATCGCCAACTGCTGCCACGGCACGATTCCAGAATGGTGCTCCATCGCGGTCACGACGATCTCGTCGCCAGCGCCAACATTTACCTCTCCCCACGAGTAGGCGACAAGGTTTATCGCTTCTGAAATGTTGCGAGTCCAGATAATAGACTCGGAATTCGCCGCACCAATGAACTTCGCTACCTTGGATCGAGCGGCTTCGAACGCCTCAGTCGCCTCAACCGACATTGTGTGAACGCCGCGGTGAACGTTGGCGTTGTAACGAGTGTAGTAGTCGGTGAGCGCGTCGATAACCTGGATAGGCTTTTGAGATGTGGCGGCGTTATCCAGATACACAAGCGGCGCGTTTCCGATCTTGCGCTGCAAGATCGGGAAATCGGCCCGTATCTTTTCTACATTCAACGTCATTCAATTTGTCTTTTCGGGACTGTCGGCAGTTTCGAAAGTCAACGGGGCAATACTTGAACAGAATCGAACCAGGTTCGAATGTGCGAAATCGTCAACTCAGACCGGGAGTTACGTCTTCAGCAAACGCACACTAGCCAAGCTATTGCTCGAGCCCAACTTCGATGGTTTCGCCATTGACTCGCACCGGATAAGTAGGCACAGGTTCTGTTGCAGGCGCTCCAAGAACTGCGCCGTTTGTGACATCGAAAACAGCTCCGTGCCGAGGGCAGAAGATTTCAGACCCTTCGAGATCGGTCTGGTCAAATGAGGAGCCATCGTGCGTGCATGAGTCCTGAATTGCGTAGAACTCACCGCCCACGTTGCACACGGCGAGTCGAGTTCCTTCGACTTCAGATATGAACACTTCACCGGGCTCGATATCGGCACGAGTTGCTATCGGGAAGTACTGCAATTCCGCCATGACTACAAAATCCCTTCTGAGTCCAGCTCCGGGATGATCCGCTCCAGCCTGGAGTACAGGAACTCTCGCAACGACTCCGGTTCGAACTCTTCGATAATTTCAGACGCGAACCCCGAAACCAGCATTATCGCCGCATCTTCTCGTCGAACACCACGCGACATCAGGTAGAACAGCATGGTGGGGTCGACATGACCTGCTGTAGCCCCGTGGGCACACTTCACGTCATCAGCGTAAATCTCGAGGCTTGGCTTCGTGTCTATTTCCGCTCCGTGCGAAAGCAGCAGATTCAGATCCTTCTGTAATGCAAGGGTCTTCATTGCACCCGCCTGCACGAGCACCTTTCCGCTGAAAACCGCCCTCGATTTTCCAGCAAGTATGCCCTTGTAGAACTGGTGACTTGTGCCGTGCGGCTTCTGGTGTGTCGTGCTGATCTCGTTGTCTTGATGCGATGAACCGTCTGTGATGTAGAGCCCGTGGAGATTGGTCTCCGAATGCTCTCCGGAGAGGTTCGTGTGGACGTCATTCCGACCGATTGCCGGTCCTGTTGCGAACGTTGTTGAGTTGAACACTGCACTATCTGGCTGTTCAGTGCGGGTTGTTGCCAGATGAATCGCCTGTTCGTTTTCGAGCTGAACCCGGAAATGTCGAACGGCTGCACCATCGCTCAGCGATGCCTCAAATACCGGCACGGTGAACTGGGATCCCTCGCTGACGTTTACGTAGCTCTCGATGATCGAGGTCTTCGAATTCTCTCCCGCCAACAACAGTATGCGAGGGTAAAACGCCCGGTTGTCCGCACCCGCCGCCGTGACAATGTGCAGGATGTGGATCGGTTGGGCTGGTTCCGCGTCTCGATCAACTTTGACCAGCACTCCAGATTTGAAAAGCGCCGTGTTGAGAGCAACAAATGCGTTTCCGGCGATGTCTGCAACACTGCCGAGTGCAGGTTCGACAGCGGCCTTGTCACGTTCTGCGGTCTCGATCAGGTTCGATATTGCTATGTCGTCGCCTGACAGGTTTCGGCTCAACTCAGAGGAGAACTGGCCATCGACAGTAACAGCCGTGTGCCAGTCGTCGTTCCAGGGTGCGATCTTCCGTAGATCATCTGACGACAAGGCTGATGCAGCCTCTGCTCGACTGAAGGCCTTAGTGTCCAAAACACGAAGATCAGTGTATTTCCACAGTTCGTTGCCGCGGCGCTTCGTCGGGAAGCCAAGACTCTCGAACTCAGCCCATGCCTTATTGCGCAGAGCTGTTAGCCATTCAGCGCCATCCTCGTTCTTCGAGAAGTCGCGGGCGTAGCTGGCGATAGTTGTTGCTGGTGCGATTGTTGTCATTTGGAGTTCTGGTTCGGGATCATTGCCTGGTGAACTGGGGTTCAGGGCTAAGCGTTTGCCGGAACGTGTTCCTCCAGGAAACGCTTGTAGCCTTCTCGCTCAACCTCTACAGCTAGCTCAGGGCCACCAGTCTCCACAAGCTGGCCGTTCGCCAGTACGTGAACGACATCAGGCTTGATGTGGTTCAGCAGCCGGTTGTAGTGGGTTACGAGGATGAAGGACCGATCTGGCGACCGAAGCCCATTCACCGCATCTGCGACAATCCGCATCGCATCCACGTCCAATCCCGAATCTGTCTCGTCGAGCACCGCCAGTTTCGGTTCGAGGATGGCAAGCTGAAGCATCTCGTTGCGCTTCTTTTCACCGCCTGAGAACCCCTCGTTCAGTGACCGCTTCATGAGATCGGGGTTGATCTTGACTTCGGCTACCTTCGAGTCGAACAGCTTTGAAAACTCTCTAACACTGAGCTTCTTTTCACCACTCGACTCATGCTTTGCGTCCAGAGCAGCCTTCATGAACTGCCAGGGCCTGACGCCGGGAATTTCAGCTGGATACTGGAACGCGAGAAATATGCCTTTGTGAGCGCGCTCGTCGGCTGGAGTCTCGAGGATGCTCTCACCTTCGAACTTGATGTCACCGTCGGTCACTTCGTAGTCGATCCGGCCTGCCAGCACGTTCGCAAAGGTGCTCTTGCCGCTACCGTTGGGTCCCATGATCGCGTGGATCTCGCCGGGCTTAATTGTCAGGTTCAATCCCTTGAGAATCTCGCCATCTTCTACATCCACAACTCGAGCGTGCAGATTCGTTACTTCAAGCATGTCTGTTCCTGGTGTCTGGTCTTTTGGTCGTCTGATTCTAAAATGTGAACATCGGCCGCCTAGCCGACCGCGCCTTCGAGTGAAACCTTCAGCAACTGGCTGGCTTCCATTGCGAACTCGAATGGCAACTCTTTGATCACATCCCGGCTCCAGCCGGTGATGATCATGTGGTGAGCCTCCTCTTCGGAGATCCCGCGTTGCATCAAGTAGAAAAGCTGGTCGTCACTGACCTTCGAGGTAGATGCCTCATGCTCAAGTCTCGCCGTCGGGTTCTGCACCTCGATGTAAGGCACGGTGTGGGCACCACACTTGTCGCCAATCAGCAAAGAGTCGCACTGTGTGTGGTTCGTTGCGTTTTCCGCACCGGGCATGATCTTGACCTGACCGCGATAGGTGTTCTGCCCGAATCCTGCCGATATCCCCTTCGACACGATGGTACTTTTCGTGTTCTTTCCAAGATGAATCATCTTCGTGCCGGTGTCGGCCTGCTGGTGATTATTCGTAAGCGCCACCGAGTAAAACTCGCCGACGGAGTTGTCGCCACGCAGGATCACGCTCGGGTACTTCCACGTAATCGCCGATCCGGTCTCGACCTGCGTCCAGGAGATCTTGGCGTTCTTGTCGGCTCGGCCGCGCTTCGTGACGAAGTTGTACACGCCACCGACGCCCTCTTTCGTACCGGGGAACCAATTCTGGACCGTCGAGTACTTGATCTCGGCGTCATCAAGGGCAACAAGCTCTACGACAGCAGCATGTAGCTGGCTTGTGCGCCTGATCGGGGCGGTGCAGCCCTCCAAATAGCTAACGTAGGAGTCTTTGTCGGCAATTAACAGCGTTCTTTCGAATTGACCTGAGCCTTCCGTGTTGATGCGGAAGTAGGTCATGAGCTCTATCGGACACTTCACCCCGGGCGGGACATAGGCGAACGAGCCGTCGCTGAACACAGCGGAGTTGAGTGTTGCAAAGAAGTTGTCGGTGTACGGGACAACGCTACCGAGATACTTCTTGACCAGATCAGGGTGGTTCTTTACCGCTTCGTTGAACGAGCAGAAGATGATGCCGAGTTTCTCAAGCTGGTCAGCGAATGTCGTCGCAACAGACACGCTGTCGAAAACCGCGTCCACTGCAACGCCCGCCAGCTTCTCGCGTTCGTGCAGCGGAACACCCAGCTTGTCGAACGCCTCAAGAAGCTCCGGGTCTACCTCATCCATGCTCTGCGGGCCATCACCGGGTTTCTTAGGCGCCGAGTAGTAGATCATGTCCTGGTAGTCGATTTTTGGATATTTGACCTTGGCCCAAGTCGGCTCGGCGTCATCAGCCTCCAGCGTTAGCCAGTGTCGGAACGCCTTGAGACGCCACTCAAGAAGCCACTCGGGCTCCTCTTTCTTGGCCGAGATGAACCTGACCGTGTCCTCACTAAGCCCCTTGGGAGCGTCGTCAGAGTCGACATCGGTCACGAATCCCCACCTGTACTCCATATCGGACAGGTCAGTCGTTCGAGAGATTTTCTGCGGTGGTGTTGAGGATGTTGTCATGGTTTGAGATTACGGTGAGCGGATCGTTTTTCGATGATCGCTGTATTCCTGACCAAATTAGTCAGGTATTAAAGTCTATTGCTGTTGAGATAGTGCGTCAACGAATTTCGTCAATACGAACACAAGCTGGTGGCGGTACTTCTGACTGGGGTTCGAGAGTACATTCGCGTGAGTTTTTGGCCCCGCTACTGACGAAGACCGTATTCGTGATGGCTTAGCAAGTGATCTCTCACGTATTGAACAGGCCAAATCCGGTCAATGCACACTGACTAAAGGATATGGTTCGTGGACCGATTTGCCTCTGATTGTGTGATCGGTAGCGGAGTGGCACCGAACTGATGAAGTCCGTTCCCGACACATGGCATGACGATTCCCGCAAAGGGCTTTTGCGCCACCTGCGCATGGCCGGGGTGTCCGAGCGCGTTGTTCACACGATGAAGCAGGTGCAGCGGGACCGATTCGTACCACCTGAGTTCAAGAAATACGCGTGGAATGACGAATCACTGCCGATTGGAAACGGTCAGACGATCTCGCAACCGTCACTTGTTGGCCGAATGATCGATCAGTTAAATCCTCAACCTAAACACCACATTCTTGATGTCGGTACCGGCTCTGGATACCAGGCATCGATACTCTCCCTGCTCGTGGAGTCAGTGGTCAGCGTGGAGCGCATTCCTGCACTCTGCGCCAGCGCAGCTAATCTGCTCGACGAGCTTGGATATCGCAACGTCGATGTGTTCGACGCTGGAGATCAGTTTGGCTGGCCGGAAAGAGCGCCATACGATGGAATTATCGTCGGTGCAGCCGCTCCGAATGTTCCGGAAACACTGGTCGAACAACTCAAGGTCGGAGGGCGGCTGGTGATTCCTGTCGGCAACCGGGACGAGCAGCGGGTCATGGTCACCGAACGAACTGAGTTCGGCGCAAAAGAGAAGCGACTTGAACCGGTGCGATTCGTTCCTCTGATAGGCCCAGGTGCCTGGAGCGAGCCTTGAGCAAATAGCGCGTTCTGCTGGTTTGACTTCCGCATCGCTCGGCCTTTCGTGGCAAAATTGATGCGCCAGCCGCATTCTGGCATTCCCTCAGATCACGATAATGCCCGAACTCGCGCCCGGAACACCTTAACCACGGATTGATCATGACCGAATACGAAGCGGTAATTGGACTGGAAACTCACGTTCAGCTGAACACGAAGAGCAAGATGTTCAGCGTGTCGAGCGCCGAATACCAGTCAGCTGAACCGAACACGATTGTTGATCCCGTAAGCCTCGCCCTCCCGGGAACGCTACCGGTGGTGAACCAGCAGGCTGTCGAGAGTGCAATCATGATTGGTCTCGCACTTGGCTGCAGCATCGCCGAGATCACAAAGTTCGACCGCAAGCAGTACAACTATCC
>JAJCYX010000406.1 GCA_029262715.1 Chloroflexota bacterium | reverse complement strand
GGCGATGCAGGTCGATGCGCTGGTCATCAGGCACCCGCACTCGGGTGCTCCTCACTTCGTCGCCCGGCATGTCAAAGCTCCTGTCGTAAACGCTGGCGACGGACTGCACGCTCACCCGACACAGGCTCTACTCGACTTGTTCACATTGAGGCAGAAGCTGGGCACCCTGGAAGGCAAGAAGATCGCCATTGTGGGAGATGTTCTGTACAGCAGAGTTGCGCGTTCGGACATTCTCGGGCTGGTGAAGATGGGCGCTGATGTGGTGCTGTGTGGGCCGCCGACGCTGATGCCTGCCGGGTGGAGAGTCGGTTCACCAATCACTGAGGTTGGCATGGAGGGTGCTCGGCTGGCAAAGAATGTTGACGAAGCGCTGGATGGAGCCGACGCGGTAATGACTCTTCGTATCCAACGTGAGAGGCAAGACGCCGGGCATCTACCAGACTTGCGTGAATACTCGAACATGTACGGAGTCAACCGGAAGCGACTCGCCCTTGCCAAGAAGGATGCACCGCTGCTTCATCCCGGCCCGATGAACGAAGGCGTTGAAATCAGCTCGGACGTTGCGCACGGAGCGCAATCGGTGGTTGAAGAGCAGGTTAGGAATGGTGTCGCTGTACGCATGGCGGTGCTCTATGCAATCTGCTCCAAAGGTCGGGACCAGTAGCCATGGCTAACGATAAAAGAGTCATTAAAGGCGGACGCGTGATCGACCCCGCGCAGGGTATCGACCGTATCGCCGATGTGCTGATTTCAGGCAACGAGATCGTCGAGATCACAGATGCCCCGCTTGAACAGGTGCCCGAAGATCATGCGGTGACTGATGCTGCAGGGCTGGTGGTTGCTCCGGGCTTCATAGATCTGCACACCCACCTGCGTGACCCCGGATATGAGTGGAAAGAGACGATCGAGAGTGGCACACGGGCTGCGGCACGCGGTGGGTTCACCACGGTGTGTGCGATGCCGAACACCGATCCGTGCCAGGACAACGCTGCCGTAGTTGAGAATGTGTCCAGGCGAGCTGCTAGCGATGCCGTTGTGCGTGTGCTGCTGATCGGCGCAATCACCCGGGGACGCAAAGGAAAGACTCTTGCGCCGATGGCCGAACTGGCGGAAGCGGGAGTGATCGGTTTCTCAGACGACGGAGACCCGGTTTCAGACGCTAACATCATGCGGCAGGCGCTCAGTTACGCCGCTGCGTTTAGCTTGCCGATTATCAACCATGCCGAAGACCATTCACTGGTTCGCGGCGGTGTGATGAATGAAGGACCCATAGCTACTCGACTCGGACTGCCTCCTGTGCCAGCGAGCGCTGAGGCCGTGATGATTGCGCGTGACATTGAGCTTGCCGCGCTGACCGGCGGTCGACTACACATCCCACACGTTTCGACAGCGGCCAGTGTTGAGCTTGTGCGGGCTGCAAAGAAAAGCGGTCTTAATGTTACTGCCGAAGTAACTCCGCATCACCTCACTCTCTCCGATACCTGGGTCTACGGTCTGCATGGTGAGGTGCCCGATGCCGTGCCCGCAGTTGCATATGACACGAACACAAAGGTGAATCCGCCCCTGCGTTCGGCCGCCGATGTTGTCGCAGTAAGAGAAGCGCTGGCGGACGGGACGATCGACATAATCGCTACCGATCATGCTCCTCACGCTGCGACCGACAAGGTCTGCACTTACGATGAGGCTGCGCACGGTATCAACGTGCTTGAAACGGCGTTCGGACAAGTGATGAAACTGGTTCACGAGAACGTGATTTCGCTTACGGACCTGATCGCTCGACTGACTGCGGAGCCCGCGAAGATTCTCGGCAAAACAACCGGAACGCTTGCTACCGGCGCTGACACTGACATTGTCCTGCTTGACATCGATGCAGAGTGGATCGTTTCGCCAGATGATTTCGCATCTCTCAGTCGCAACACACCGCTTGCCGGTGTGACATTAAAGGGCCGCGTTGTGGAGACGATATTTGCCGGAAAGACCGTTTGGAATGCGAACACAGTTGAGTCGTCGGCAAGATGACGCAGCAAGTTTCGTCAGATCACCAATCACCAACCAGGGAGACAACCCGCTCGTGACAGAAAGTCGTGGTCCGGTAAGGCTCGTGCTCGAAGATGGCTCGTCCTATGAAGGTATTCGCCTTGGCGCAGAGGGCGAAACGACCGGTGAGGTGGTGTTCAATACCTCGATGACTGGTTACCAGGAGATGCTCACTGATCCCTCGTATGGCGGTCAAATCCTGGTGCCAACGTATCCACTGATCGGCAACTACGGCGTCAATCCGGCCGATGTTGAGTCTCGTCGCATCCAGGTTCAGGGCTTCGTGGTTCGTGAAGACTGCGACCGTCCGAGCCACTCACTCTCTGAGGGAACTGTCCACGACTACCTGCTGGAAAACGGTGTCGTTGGAATCGCCGGCGTCGACACTCGTGCGATCACGCGGAAGCTTCGCTCAAGCGGTGTGATGATGGGGATTATCACACCGAAAGAGAAGGCAGAAGCGCTGAAACAGCTCAGTGCGGCTCCACGTTATGGAGAGTTTGACGTTGTTCACAACGTGAGCACTCGTGAGCCTTACCAATGGGACGGCGATGCCGGTGAGCGGTCGAGGGCGTTCGGTGATCTGCAGGGCAGGGCGTGGCGCTCACGTGAGCACTGGTCGGAGGCCGAGGACGGACTTTCGGGCCTGGGTGCGGTCTCCGGGGCGAACGGATCCGAAGGTGCCTCAGGCATGAGCGATAACACAGGCCGCAAGCTTCAGATTGTGGTCAACGACTACGGCGTGAAGCTGAACATCTTGAGGTCATTGCGGGCACGTGGTTGCGACGTGACAGTGGTCCGTGACGACGCCAGCGCAGACGAAATTCTTGCGCTCGAGCCGGACGGAGTGTTGCTGTCACCCGGACCGGGTGACCCGATATTCCTTGCGGCAGCGGTCGAGTCTGCGAAGAAGCTGGTGGGAACTGTTCCCCTGATGGGAATCTGCCTCGGCCACCAGGTGGTTGCACGGGCTCTTGGAGCGGACACTTTCAAGCTGCACTTCGGCCACCGTGGCGGTAATCAACCCGTGAAGGACCTTGAGACGGGACGCGTCTACATCACTGCGCAAAACCACGGCTACGCGGTCCAATCGGAAGGGCTTCCGCCTGACCTGAAGGTGAGTCACATCAATCTGAACGACGGAACCGTAGAGGGTCTGCGCCACACGAAACTGCCTGTGATGACCATCCAGTACCACTCGGAAGCATCGCCTGGACCGCACGACAGCGAATACCTGTTCGACAGGTTCGTGGACATGGTGCGAGCGAGCACAAGGCTATGCGCTCCCGAATTCGCCAAAACTGTAACCGACCGAATATTGTGAAGAATCCATGTCGAACGATGATTTCATATTCCTAAACGGGTACTTGGAGAATGTCGAGCGGTTTTACGCGATTGCGCAAGAACTTGAAATCTCACTAACACCTAGTCGTGAAAAACTGGTTGAAGCAGAGCAAATTCGACGCAAGCTACTGTCTGGCCGATCTAGGGCGATGCAGCACCTCGGAGATCTCAACTACCAACAATTTGGAATGGTTAAAACGGCGTGGAGCGGCCTGAATCAAGAAGTATTTTCTAGGACCACGGACTTAGCGATTATCAGGGATGAATTAATCACAAGAATTGGAGATGTTCAGAATTCGAAAGGAGCTGGAACGAAAAATGGTTTGGGCTCACACGATCTGTACGTCATTTCGAACCCGTTCTACTGGACCGGAGTTGTTTTAAAGAGCATTTACGCAATTTTAGCGCGTATCAAGTGGCGAGCGTTCCTCTCCAAGACAGCCGCAATAGTGTATTTCATTGCGGCGATTTTCACCATCATCGGAGTATTGGTCGGTACATGACACCCCCCCCCAAGAAAGTTCTCGTGATTGGCTCTGGGCCGATCATCATCGGTCAGGCGGCTGAGTTCGATTATGCCGGCACGCAGGCGTGCAAATCTCTGCGTGAAGAGGGCGTAGAGGTTGTGCTCGTCAACTCGAATCCAGCCACGATCATGACCGACGAAGACGTGGCCGACCACATCTACATCGAGCCACTAACCGTCCCCGTGCTGGAACGTATCATCGAGCGCGAAAGGCCTGATGGCATTCTCGGCACAATGGGAGGCCAAACGGGGCTAAACCTTGCTGTCGAACTCGAAAAGGCTGGAATTCTCGAAAAGTACAACGTCAGAGTTCTGGGCACTCCGATTGCCAGTATTGAAAAGGCGGAAGACCGCGACCTGTTCAGGGAGTTGATGGCGGAGCTCGACGAGCCGGTTCCACCCTCAGAAGCTGTGGAAAACGTGGAAGACGCGGTTAGCGCTGCAGCGAAGATTGGGTATCCGGTAGTTGTCAGGCCCGCTTACACCCTCGGTGGCACCGGCGGCGGTGTTGCAACCGATGAAGAGCAGCTCAGGCGTATCGCACACTCAGGAATATCCGCTTCCCGAGTCAACCAGGTGTTGATAGAAAAGTCTCTGCTCGGCTGGAAAGAGGTTGAGTACGAGGTGATGCGTGACGGCGCTGGCAACGTAATCACCGTCTGCAACATGGAAAACCTCGACCCGATGGGCGTCCACACCGGAGACTCTATCGTGGTTGCTCCGAGCCAGACACTCAACGACAAGGACTACCAACGGCTTCGCACGGCTTCACTGAACATCATCACAGGTCTCGGAATAGAAGGCGGCTGCAACGTTCAACTGGCCTATCGCCCAGGGCGAGAGGTCGAAGCGACAATTCCGCCCATCGACCACGACGGCCCAATGTACTACGTGATCGAGGTCAACCCCAGGGTCAGCAGGTCATCCGCGCTTGCCTCAAAAGCTACCGGCTATCCGATCGCTCGCGTTGCAGCCAAGATTGCCTTTGGCAAGACGCTGGACGAGATCCCAAACGCCGTGACACAGAAGACCACCGCTGCGTTTGAACCGGCGCTCGACTACTGCGTCGTGAAGATTCCGCGCTGGCCGTTCGACAAGTTTCCAACCGGTGATCGTTCTCTCGGAACCCAGATGAAGGCAACCGGTGAGGTGATGGCGATCGACCGCGGATTTGAGGCAGCGCTTCAGAAAGCGGTCAGGTCTCTGGAGAATGGCCGCGGATCGTTGCTCTGGGAAGACCCTTCATGGGCAAATGATGGACCGCCAGATTTGACCGCGGACGATGACCGCTTGTGGAAACTGATGGCAACGATTAGACGAGGCGCGACAGCTGAAGAGGTTTCGCAGACTACGGGCGTTGATCCGTGGTTCACCCGTGCGCTTGACCGAATCGTGAGCATGGAGCGACGGCTGCTGAGTGAAGACCTGACGCCAGCGCTGATGCGTTCCGCCAAACGGCTCGGTTTCCCAGACGCAGAGATTGCGACGCTTGCAGACCGCCTCCCGGAGCAGGTCCGTGAACTGCGTAAAGAGTGGGAGATCACACCTGTCTACAAAATGGTGGACACATGTGCCGGGGAGTTCGAGGCGGTGACTCCTTACTTCTACTCAACCTACGAACAGGAGAACGAGGCGCTGCCTGAGCCCGGTGATTCGGCAATAGTGCTTGGTAGCGGGCCCATCCGAATTGGCCAGGGAATTGAGTTCGACTACTGTTCGGTCCACGCCGCATGGGCGCTACAGGAGTCGGGCGCCAAGGCCGTGATGATCAACTCAAACCCGGAGACGGTCTCGACCGATTTCGATACGTCTGACCGCTTGTATTTCGAGCCGCTGGACGAAGAGAGCGTTCGAGACATCATCGAAAACGAGGCGGGTGCTGGCGAACTGCCTCCGTCTATGGTCCAGTTCGGAGGCCAGACTGCGATCAACCTTTCACAGTCGCTCGGTGTGGCCGGGTTACCTGTGCTTGGCTCCGAGCCCTCGGTTATCGACGCAGCAACAGACCGCGGGCGTTTCGAGGAGATAGCGTCCCGTCACGGCATTCCGCTGCCACCGGGTGGCGTTGCCCGCGACTCTGAACAGGCATTACAGATTGCCTCTAATATCGGCTATCCGGTCTTGGTTCGTCCGTCATATGTGCTTGGTGGCAGGGCGATGGAGATCGTGCAGAACTCGTCAGAGCTTGTTCGCTTCTTCGAAACAGCTATCGCCGCATCGCCTAACCAGACGGTTCTGATAGACCGTTACATGGAGGGCGTAGAGGTTGAAGTGGATGCGGTCTGTGACGGAGAGGATGTCCTGATCCCCGGCATCATGCAGCATATTGAACGGGCCGGAGTCCACTCGGGGGACTCGATGGCCGTTTACCCGGCGCAGTCCTTGACCGATGCCGAAGTGGACACCATTGTCGACTACACCCGACGTATCGGACAGGCTCTCGGGGTCAAAGGGCTGATGAACATTCAGTTCGTCATCACCGGCGGGGGCGCGTACCGCGGTTTCGATACCGCAAACCGCTTCAGATCGAATGGCTTTGACAGCCCGCCTGAGGTCTACATCATTGAGGTCAACCCACGGTCTTCCCGCACCATTCCGTTTATTTCTAAGATCACTCGTGTCCCCATGGTGCGGCTCGCGGTGAACGTGATGCGTGGCAAATCTCTTGCTGAGGCTGCGGCCGAGTATGGCCTGAAGCCGGGACTAGCTCCAAAGAAGAACCTGATAGCCGTCAAGGCGCCGGTGTTCTCAATGTCAAAGCTGGTTGGCGTCGACACATTCCTCGGTCCTGAGATGAAGTCGACAGGTGAGGTGATGGGCATTGATACCGACTTCAACGGAGCGGTTGCCAAGGCTCTTATCGCCTCGAGCCTGGACCTGAAACCTTCAAGCAACATACTTTTGAGTGTCGCTGATGGGGATAAAGCGGATGCCCCGGGACTTGCCCGGCAGCTAATAGAAGCCGGGTTTGGTATCTACGCAACAGCCGGAACCGCTGCGATGATCCGTACGCTGGGTCTTCCTGTTACAGAGGTTGAGAAACGGCTTGCAGGCGATGGCCCGACCGTTGTTGACATTATCGAGGATGGAACGGTCTCTGCCGTGGTCAATACCGTGACCGGGGACCGGCAGACGTTGCAGGATGGCTTTCACATCCGCCGTTCTGCGGCCGAACAGCGCATTCCATGTTTCACTTCGCTGGACACAGCCCGATGTGCCGTCGAGGCCATTCACGGCGATCAGCCACAGTACAACATCAAGAGGCTTGCGGAGTATCTGGACGGGTAGAGGTCATCTCACACCGGCTCACTCCGGCTTCCTCATGACCAACAGTTCCCTGTGTTCGTTTGTGACTATGCCGTTTGGTGTTGCGATGTGGTCCAGGATTTCCAGGACCGTTTCGGCGTCACGCTCGATGTCAAAGTCGTGCGGAACCGGAACTGCTTGCATCCAGAACAATAGTGATGCGGCGTCGCCAAACACAAACGGCACGTCGTACTGCTCATGCTTTAGCACCTCATAGCCACTTGATGAAAGCACTTCGAAAGTGCGCGGGAGCTGGTTCTCCTGCAACCCGGCACGAGAGCCCACAGCGGTGCCGCGTGCCTCGTCGAAAGCGCCAGTGATAGCCCTGGCATTCTGCTCACCGATCTGCTGAGTCAGAAACACTCCGCCCGGTATCAGAACTCGATCAATCTCCTCCGGAAACAGCGGTGCATGACGGTTGAGCACCATCTGGAATGTTGCGTCAGGGGCGGGCACAGCGTGTGCGGAAGCGCGAGTGAAGTGAACTCGCATCCGAAGCTTCATAGGCAGCGAAAGTCGTGCCCGGTCAACGCGAGTTTTTGATACGTCTACTCCGATACCGCGCATGAAACTATCTGCTAGAGATGCCAGCACACGACCGTCGCCAGAACCCATGTCCAGCACCGATTCTCGGCCTGCCAGAACCTCCGCAGCAGCATCTTGCAATCTCCAGGGCACAGGTGCGCGACGAGTCTTCAGTTGCAGCAGGTCCCAGCCTCGCCACTGAGACGTGATCGCCGCAAGCTCTTTGATCTGGTCTATCGAGTACTGGGTGGCCTGTCTCAATCGAAAAAGCCTTCACATTGCCAGGTTAGGCGTAGTATCCAGCGACGATTCTCACATTGTTAGCCAGCAAAGAGGTACCCAGATGTCGCATCCGCTGTTCAGCCTTGAAGGAAGAGTTGCCGTTGTGTCTGGAGCGGCAAGCGGAATGGGCCGTCAAATGGCGATTGGATTCGCCGAAGCTGGCGCGGACTTGCTGCTGCTGGATATCAATCTGCCGGGTGCTGAGGCGACTGCCAGTGACATCGAAAGGCTGGGTCGCAAGGCGATTGCTAAACAGACCGACGTCTCAGACCTTGAGCAGATCCGTGAGACATTCAAGCTACTTGACCAGGAGTTCGGGCGGATTGATGTGATCGGAAACGTAGCAGGTGAGGGGGAAACTGGCGCGCCTGAAGAAATGCCGGTCGAACAGGTTCAACAGGTGTTCCAGAATCTTGTGTTTGGCCGATTTGCAATGTGCCAGGAAGCCGGGCGACGGATGCTGAAGCAGGGCAAGGGCAGCATCATCAATTTCGGATCGATAGGTGGCTGGAATTCGCTAGGCCGAGGTCACATGCCGTATGGAATGTCGATGGCAGCGGTGATACAGATGACGCGGGAATTGAGCACGGAATGGGCTGCGAGAGGCGTACGGGTCAACTGCATCTTGCCAGCACAGGTGTGGAACGACGGTCTGCGCGCCCGAGTCAAAACCACGCCTGAGGTACAAGACACCTTTGTTGGCGGTATACCGATGAACAGGCTCGGGGAGCCGGAAGAGATCAAAGGGCCGGCGATATTTCTTGCATCTGACGCATCGTCGTTTGTGACGGGGATGGCGCTGCCAATGGACGGCGGAAACCTGGCGATGAACGCTGGCGGAACCTATCTGGGCAGCCCGCGTGCAAGCGGATGATCGCAGGTCGGGCGAGGGTTATCGGGGGCATGGTCCGCTCGCCCAACCTGCAATCTCTAGCGCCGAGGGATCTACGGTCCCAACGGCGCGGCATAACGGCGTTAGTTCAGAGCAATGGGATATCGATTCGCTGTCTGGCCATGTCGACCAGCACCGCTATGCATAACGGGCGATGCTTGAAACGGGCTGAACAGGGCAGGTCGCTTAGTTTCACGCAGGCACCCAATGATCGAGACCCGGATGTTACTCCCGAGCAAGCGGGTCCTGCGAACAGCTGTGTGGAGTTCGGTTTCCATCCCAATCCTCGACTCAATGCGCGAAATGACTGTCGCTATGTGCGACACCGGAATATCCGGACCTGACTCAATGAGAACCACAGCCCGATTGATGCGTTGAGCAGCGTCGAGCCCGGCGTAAGCCACATCCAGACAGGTCTGCGCTGCCTCGGCCGCTCCGGTGTGGCCGAACCCGGCGCCCGAACCGAACGTCGCAGACGCTCCAGCCCGCACTATCGATCTCAGCTCGCCAGTATTCGCATCGCACCTGTCCGGGGTTGCATTGGCGATGGTGGCAACGGTGCCGACGAACCCTGCTGCGTAGTTTCTGTCTGCTTTAAATATCTCTTGTAGCGCGACGCCAGCATGACCACG
>JAJCYX010000405.1 GCA_029262715.1 Chloroflexota bacterium | reverse complement strand
AGCAATGCCGCTATTCGATCACTGTCAGTCATTTTTCTCCCTTTCAAGGACGGCATCTATCATCGAGCTGGTTGCTCCGAGATAGTTCATTGGTGCGACGTCAGAAAGATCGAGCTCGTTTCTCTCTTCCAGTTCTCTTATTTCAGTCCGATCCCGCAAAATCTTGATCAGTGACTTCCCTGTCGCCAGGGCTGTGTCTGTTGATTCGCTTACCATCTCGTGAGCCTGTGTCCTGCCAAAAGCAGGGGCGAGTTTCATCATGAAAGCCTCGGCCATAATCAGGTCACCTGAGCGTTCCAGGTTTTCCTGCATCCGATCCGTGTTCACCTCAAGCGATGAGATCATTCGGTTCGCAGCGGTCAGCGCTCCAGATGTGAGAAGAAACGCCTCGGGCACCGCAATCCACTCAAGCTGCCAGGTGCCCGTGCCTCGCTCATGGTCCTGCACTGAGGCGTCCAGCATCACCGCTACATATTGCTTCACAGCCTTCGCCGCCACCTCCATCACCTGAGGCTCGATCAAGTTCCGTTTCTGCGGCATGGTGCTGCTGACACCGTGCCCCGGTTTCGACGCAACAGACAGCTCACCCAGTTCGGTTTGCGCCATCAGCGAGACATCCAGCCCGATCTTTGCCATCGCAGCAGTCAGCGTTCCTAACGACGCCACCACATCGGTGATGCGGCCCCTCGACGTGTGCCATGATATTGCCGGGTTCCTAAGCCCCAACTTTTCAGCGACTTGTGCCCTCACGGCGAGCCCGTTCTCTTCACCGAGAGCACTGAGTGTCCCGACCGCGCCACCGAGTTGAACCTGCGATGCTGCCTCGCTGGCATGAGTCAGTCGCGTTTCGGCCGACAACAGGCCGTCCAGCCATACGGCAACTTTGTAGCCGAACGAAATCGGGCTGGCGTGCAACATCTGACTGCGCCCGGCCATCACAGTCGATCTGTGGCGATTTGCCAGGACAGCTAAATCGTGAGTCAGGTGAGACAGATCGTTAGAGATGATCTCGAACGCATCAACGAACTGGAGTACCAGGGCCGTGTCCATCGCATCCTGTGTGGTCGCGCCCCAGTGCAAAAATTCTCGGCCCTCTGGACCTACCGATTTCGATAACTGCTCAAGTAGCGGTGCCACCGGAAAACCCACCTCGGCCGTGCGCTCAGTGAGCCTGTCGAAGTCCACGTGTTCAATGTGACATCCGGCCGCGATGACAGAAGCGGCCTCAGCCGGAATCACTCCCAGTTCGGCCTCAGCCTCTGAAAGCGCCACCTCAAACCGCAGTAGCTTGTCCACGAACGATCGTTCCGAGAACACCTCACGCATTCGTTTGTCTGAAAAGAGGTCGCTATAGAAGGAATACATGAGGCAACTTGCGGCGTTAGTCGGCCGTGGCCTGCATGTTGGCCATGCCGACCATCGCCATCTCCTGCATCAGCCGGATGTTCTCACCGAAATCGATTGGCGCATCGATCAGATGCACACCGCCTGCGCTCGTCGCATTCGCCAGCATGGAACCGAAGTCGAGCGCGGTCAGTGGCCTGTGACCGGTAGCGCCGTAGCTGTCCGCCAGCTTCACCAGATCGGGGTTATTGAAGTCGACTCCATACGGTACAAGCTCGTCGCGCATCTGCTTTGCTTTAATCATCCCGAGAGTGCCGTCGTTAAAAACAACAACGGTCAGGTTGATGCCGAGTCTGACCGCAGTCTCAAGTTCCTGGCTCGACATCATGAAACCGCCATCGCCGATGACTGCGACAACATTTCGACTGGGATTGAGCAGGCTGGCAGTGATTGCGTAAGGCAAAGACATGCCCATCGAGCCTAGCGTTCCGTCACCAAGGTTGGTCAGTGGTTCATAGGTTGGGTAATTCCTGGTTAGCCACATTTTGTGAATGCCGTTGTCCAGCGTCACGATGTCATCCGGGCCAAGATGTTCCCGAATCTGAGCAGCTATGAACTGAGGCTTCAGCGGAAAGCCTGTGTCAGAGCCGTGACGGGAGACCGATTCGCTGAACTTCTGCGCGAGATCGGCATGGGGTTTTGCAACCGCTCTGGCTTCGCCGCCAATTTCGTTTGTAAGCGCTTGAACATTCGCTGCGATATCACCGGTTACCTGGTGTTGCGGGAAGTAGATTGTGTCAGCAACCGCGCCAACATAGTTGACGTGGATCACTGTGCGGTTTTGGTCCGGTTGCATGATGAACGGAGGGCTCTCCATCACGTCGTGCCCGGCAGCAACAATCACGTCAGCTGAACCGAGCACGCCACCGACGTAGTCCATTCCGGGGCGTGTCGCCGTGCCCATGTACTGGGGCGATCGCTCGTCAACGACACCTTTGCCGAGCATCGTTGAAACGAATGGGATTCCGGTGGCTGCGACCAGGTTGCGTAGTGCGATTGAGACATCGGTTCGGTTGGTGTGGGTGCCAATAAGAAGTACAGGGCGTTTCGCACCACGAACTATTTCTGCCGCTTTAGCTACCGTTTCGGCGGATGCAACCGTGGCGTCCGGCTCCTGCATAGGGAGAAGAGGATGAGTTGTCGGGTCTTCTGACACGTCGAGAGGAAGCTCCAAGTGTATCGGCCCCTGTCTGTGCTCCCTGCTCAGACGGAATGACTCCTGCATGACCGACGGCACGGATGAGCCTGATTCTATGGTGTGCGACCACTTGGTGATGGGCTTCATCATGCCAGTCACATTGAGTATCTGGTAACGGCCCTGCATGTTGTCTCTGATCGGCTTCTGCCCGGTGATTGCGATCATCGGCGCACCGCCTAGCAACGCGTGGGCCAGAGGCGTGGTCAGGTTTGTTGCGCCTGCGCCGAGGGTAGACATGCAGACCCCGGGGATTCCCGTTAGCTTCCCGTAGGCCGCCGCCATGAACCCTGCCGCCTGCTCATGCCTGGTAAGCACGAACTTCACTTTGCTTGTGCGCAGAGCCTCCATGAACGGCAGGTTTTCCTCTCCCGGGATTCCGAAGACATACTCGACACCGTGTTGCTCTAGTGCTTGGACAATCTGTTCAGATGCGTTCATGTGCGGGTTCCGGTTAGGCCTCGATACTTCCGTCTGTCATCACTTTTTGCGGGTCTTCAGTCTTGATGAATTGTCGTGCTTTAGAGGCCATCTGCAGAAGTGCCAACGCACCTGAGACCGCCTCTTCCAGCGCGCCTTCCGGAATGACTACGGCTCCAGTTGGGTCTGCGAACACCCAGTCTCCGGGTGTGACTGTCGTCCCCTGTAGTGAAACCGCAGTGTTGGACAGGTACGGCTGGATCATGTTTCCACCCGCCCTTGTCGCTTCACCTGTGCAGTAGAAGGCTGCGTCGTACCCGGCCAGGTCTTCGAAATCCCTGAGCCGCCCGTCGCACAAAACACCGGCCATCCCCAGGTTGGTAATTCGAGACAATTTTGTCGAGCCGCCAAGCGAGAGATCTGGTCGGCCATTGCTCGACATAACCAGGACTTTGTCTGCCGGGTTGGCATCGCCAAGCGCTCGGTATATCGCGGGCCCAAGGCTGTGCTTGTGCGGATCCATCAGGTCTCGGCGCACAGGAAGAAAGCCCACCGTTACGGCCTGGCCGAACAGCCGCTTTTTTGGATCGGGACTCACAAGATCGAGAATATGTGTGCGGTGGTCCAGCTTTTTCGAAAGCGCATCAACAACGTCCGCTACCGCCACGTCGGCAAGCTGCTCTTTTATCTTTCTAACGTTCATCTTGCTACCTTCCGTTTAGTCGCTACTCTCGGCGACCGTCGGATTGTCTGATCTCAACAGCACCGGTGCCAGGCTTCTGATCTCAAATTCCAGTGTCAGTCCGAGGACAGTCCGTAGTGCGATCAGGATGGCGAGCACACCGAGACTTTCGAATGACCGATCGATCGCTACGGAGATGATCAGGTCCGCGGCTACCAGGAGTTCGAGGCAAAGAAGGAGCACGCGGCCGAACCTTCTACGCATCTCCCGAAAATCGTCTTCTGATTCACCATTTTTGATGCGGTGGTAGAGAAATCGGAAACCTTCGAAGAACATCCCTACAAGGAGGACCGAAACTGCAGTGACCTCAACGATGTCCACCGCGATCTCGAAAAAATCCTCGATCACCATCTCAAATGCTCGTTTTCGTTATGCCGGGCTCTGCGCAATGGTCATCAGGATTGCCGACTCGGTCTCTGCAACCACTTCATGTTCCACATGCGCATCGACAACCGCCATCTGCCCAGCACTCAACGACTTCCCCTCACCGCGAGCGTAGAGCCTCACATTCCCATCAAGCACCTGTATCGAGATCGGGCCCCGGTTCACATGTCCAGACAACCGGCACTCCGGCTTCATGACTGTGACTACGGCGTTTAGCCCGTGCTCTTTCACTAGCGCAACACCTTGCCGGTCGCGATCGGCGGGGATCGGCCTCAACTCTTCAACAATCTGCATCAGGTCGAAGAGCATCTCCGGTGCATGCAAAGAGTGATTCTGTATGTGCTGTTCAAGAGCCCGATTCATGTCAATTCCCTGTCTGCATGGCAGCTGATTTCCTGACTCATCCGGTGAAAACGGATTTGAAGTCATTTGCGAACTGATCGAAAGTGATAGGAGATTTCTCCGTTAAGTCGCTAACGGTAGATGTGGTCATATCCACGCCGCCATCGGCCACCATCGCCGCAAGCTCTACCCATGCAGCAGCCATCCAGTCGGGCATGCCCATCGCCATCATTCCCGATTTGACCTGATCCGGACCGACGTCCACGTACTTCACATCTTTGCCGTAGATTCCTGACAGCTTTTTAGCAATGTCGGCCTGCGAAAGCGTCTCGGGCCCGGTCAGCACGTAGGTCTGACCGTTATGGCCATCGGATGCGAGAATCGAGGCGGCAGATGCTGCGATATCCCGCGTATCGATTACGCCGATCTTGCCCTCACCCATTGCTCCATGGAACTCGCCGTCTGGGCCGATCGTGTCCTTGTACATGATCGTGTTCTGCATGAACCAGGCAGGCTGGATGATGGAGTAGTTGATGCCGGAGGCGGCGACAGCGAGATCGGCGCCTCCGTGCCACTTTGCGAGTGCCAGTGGAGCGTGCGGGTCCATTGCGGCGATGATCGACATGCGAAGCAGATGCTGGACACCAGCGTTGGCCGCAGCCTCGGCAAACTTGCCATGCTGTTCAGGCATGTCCTGGCTTTCCGGAGAAAGAAGGAACACCTTTTCAGCGCCATCGAAGATTCCGCCCCAGCTGTCCGGATTGGCAATGTCACCTTCAACGAGCCCAACCCCGAGGTCTGCGAGTCTCGTTGCTTTACCGCTGTCACGGACCAGCGCGGTTACCTGCTGGTCGCGTTGAAGAAGAGCCTTAACCACCTCGGTGCCGGTACGCCCGGTAGCCCCGGTAACTAGAATCATCTCAATCCTTCCTGAGTTATGACCTGAGGTTTGAGCAGATGGAATCATTCTGCAGGTCTGATGCGTTGTCCGGTAGTCCAGATAGAGCCGCCGATTGGTCCACGTAACAAGAGCCGTGAACGCTATCGGCCGCCTCGACCGAATTCAAGCACCGGGAGAGACTATTGATTTCTCGATGTAGAGGAATCAACCGGAGGTACGGACCCTATCATCCTATGGGATGAGGCTTAGTCGTACTTGGATGCTCAAACGCCAGCGACCCGATCAGCCCAACATACTCGAATCGGATATGGGATCCTCCCGCGCCGCGCACGGGATAGAAGATTTCGTTGAACGAAATCGAGTCGGACTGAGTTCGGAACATACACAAAGAGACCGCCCCGATTTCGGGGGCGGTCTCTTCAGTTCGAGTTCATTTTGGCTGCCGATCTAGGATTCGAACCTAGGCTCTCAGATTCAGAGTCTGATGTCCTACCGCTAGACTAATCGGCAACAGCTTCTGTTTCTAGTTTAGCAGCATGAGTATGCCTGCTCAAAGCCGGATTACGGCTCTCATGTACCAATGAGAACGCGATCTGGAATCGCAGTTCCATTCTCAGATACAAGTGAGATTACGATCTGAGAGGGTAGTTCAGAATCACGATCTTAAGAGCAGGCCGTTGCACAGTTAGGTTCGCGCTGGATCAGATACAAACGTCCGGCAATCGCTGCTAGCTGCCGGTCGCTTCGCCTTCGTCACCGCCGAGTCCGCCCATGTCCATCGACTCGATGAACTCCTGGAAGGCAGAGAGCTTCTTCATCTCTTCTTTGCCAACAGGTGCACGGTGCTCACGCTGCGTAGATGCTTCGGCTGATGAAAGACCTTCGCTACCAACAATGGCGTTGCCGGTCTCTTTATCTTGCAAGACGCCGGCTTTTTCCATCACAGCATCATCGACAAGGATAGGAACCTTGGCGCGGACCGCAATGGCAAGGGCATCGGACGGGCGAGAGTCGATATCGACAATCTTTTCGCCGACGCGAACGCCAATGCGAGCGAAGTAGGTGTCGTTTTCAAGACCCGAGATGGTGACCCTCTCAATAGCGCCACCGAGTTCCTTGATCGAGTTGTGAAGGAGATCGTGCGTGAGAGGGCGCGGGACCTGGACTTCCTGAAGCCGAACAGCAATCGCCTCGGCTTCATGCGTGCCAATCCAGATAAACAGATATTTGTCGCCGTCTTTTTGTTTGAGAATGACGACACGCTGATAGTTTTCCAAGCTTACGCGGATGCTATCTATTTCCATCTCGTTCATGGGGAGCAGCCTTTCCAAGGATGTCGACAGATCGTGCTAATCTGCTCGGAGTACGAGTTCAATCACCTTAGTCCCGGGCTTCCTCTCAGTCAACGAAGCTGACAACCACGAGTTCGTGCTTGTTTACCGGCAGTCGGGCGCGATGATTACCCCACTTGCGGCAAACGCTGTTTCATGCGCCGTTCCATTTCCCGTCTTGCCAGCATCACACGCCGGTCACACATTCCGCATCGCACACCTATGTCCGCACCAATACGGTAGACGATCCACTCTTTACCACCACACGGGTGCGGCTTCTTCATGATGATACGGTCGCCAACGGCAAATGGAGTGCGCGCTTCACTTGCTGGCGGACTCACAGTGCCGCGCCGGGAGCGGCCTCAGTCGCCACGTTGATCTGTTGCCGAAGCGAGGTTGCAGCGATCTTGGCGTAGCGCGGATAGTCTTTCGGGTGGTCTGAGGCGTAGATGATTCCCCGGCTCGAATTGATCAGCATCCCGCGTCCGTTCCCATCAACTCCCGCTTTCACAGCCTTAATCACATCGCCACCTTGTGCGCCAACTCCGGGAACCAGGAACGGCATCGTCTGGTGATCTGCCCGAAGCAGTCGTAGCTCCATTGGGAAAGTCGCTCCGATCACAAGCCCAATGTTGCCGCCAATGTCCCAGCGTTCGGCGGCTTCGGCCACTTTCTCGAATAGCTGAGGCTTCTCTTCTTCATCTACTCGCAGATCCTGAAAGTCTCGTGAACTGGGATTTGACGTGCGACAGAGTATGAATACGCCCCGGCCGGGATATTGCAGGAACGGTTCTACGGTGTCCGATCCCTGGTAGGCGTTCACAGTTGTCGCATCAAAGTCCCAGACATCGAACATGGCTGATGCATATGCTGTGGCACTCGAACCCATGTCGCCACGCTTGCCATCTCCTACAATCATCACTTCTGGTGCAACATCGCGGATGTGGCGAACTGTCTGTTCGAGCGCATTCAGACCGGGGATACCGAGAGCCTCATAGTAGGCCATCTGCGGTTTGTAGGCAGCGACCAACGGGTGAGTGGCGTCAACGATTCTCTTGTTGAACTCAGCAACATCCTCGATGGGCATTCGTCTCGGGTCAGGGTCAAGCCCGACGCAAACCATCGTCTTTTTCTTTGCGGATACTGCATCAAGTGCCGCTGCGAATGATTCCATGTTTCTCGCACGCTGAAATTGTGTCTGGTGACTGACATTATTGTCTCATAGATTTCAACGATATCTGATGTGCGCGGCGGTCTTCCGCTGCTGACTTGATAGCCGAGCATTGGGTTTCAAAAGAACTATGTTGTGGCGCTAGGCTGAGTTATCTCCCCGTGAAACCCAATTCTGAACAAATCCTGAACCTGTACGAACGACTCTATGCCGTGCACGGCCCGCGCCACTGGTGGCCGACTTCAGGAAGAGGTGGCCGGTTCGAGATCATTTGCGGAGCGATCCTCACTCAGAACACTCAGTGGAAAAACGCTGAAAGGTCGCTGGAAAACATGCGGAATAGCGGCTACTGGAGCTTTCCGGAGGTGCACGAAGTTGAGGAGTCCGCACTTGCCGATGTGATTAGACCGTCCGGTTACTACAACACGAAGGCCCGCAAGCTAAAGACATTCGCCGCAGTAGTTGAAGAGGACCACAACGGCAGCCTTGACGCACTATTCGACCGATCTGTTCCCGAGCTCAGGGAGTTGCTGCTTGGAATCTGGGGAATAGGAGAGGAGACGGCTGACGATATCGTCCTGTACGCGGCCGATTTGCCGACATTTGTGATTGATCGCTACACCACGAGGCTTGTCGATCGACTCGGCTGGGAGGTCGATGGCAAAGGGAAGTACGCCGACTACAAGCGACTGTTCGAGGACCTGCTCCCCGCAGACACTCCGATGTTCAACGAATTTCATGCTGTGATCGACGGCCATGGAGCGACGACCTGCAAAAGCCGCTCACCTGCGTGCGAGCGGTGTTGCCTGCTGGACATATGCCCAACGGGACAGGAGCGCACTCGGGCTAACTAAATCCCGAAACTCTCTTTGATCCCGGCGGCTGCCTCATCCAGCGCCTCTTTTGCAGCGTCGTACATTCCGACCCTGCCGTTGAAGCCATGGATCATCCCAGGATAAACGGTGCACTGCGTCTTAACCCCTGCCGCCTGCAAAGCGTCGCCGTAGGCAACCGCCTCATCCACAAGCGGGTCGTACTCTGCCGCAATGACCGTGGCATCAGGAAGGCCTGACAAGTCGTTTGCTCTGATGAGCGATGCATACGGTTGGAACCTGTCGTCACCGGTGCCGGTGTAGTGGTCCCAGAACCAGGTCATGCTGTCCCTGGTCAGGCCGTAGTCGTTGGCGTTTGCAATGTAAGAAGGCCGGTCGAAGTCGGCGTCGATAACAGGGCAGAACAGCACCTGGTGAGCGATAGCCGGCCCTCCACGATCGCGCGCCATCATCGCAATTGCACCGGACAGGTTTCCGCCCGCAGACGTTCCAGAAGTAGCAACACGCGACGGATCTATTCCAAGCTCATCCGCGTGCCCCACTGCCCAGACAGTGGCCGCGTAGCAATCGTCAACTGCACCCGGATATGCCGTTTCTGGCGCAAGCCTGTAGTCGACCGAAACGACCACGGCTCCAACCCGGTTGCATAGCCCACGACATGCTGCGTCTTCAGTCTCCAGATCCCCTACAACCCAGCCTCCACCGTGATACAGCATGATTAGCGGTCGAACGCCATCTGCATAGGGTCGGTAAATCCGTATTGGAATCTCTCCAGCGGGTCCGGGAATCGTCCGATCCTCGATGCTCGCGACAGGCTCCAGCTCAATCACATCAGCGGTCGCCTCCCGGACGATGGCAGAGTTTTTCCGGGCCTGCTCAGGAGTTAGCTCGCTGGTCAGCGGCAGACCGAGTTCAGCCATCTTCTTCATGGATGCAACGACTTGAGGATGCAGAGGCATTTCGCTTCTCCCGCGGAGTTATGGAGACATCAGTTCGAGTGTGACGCATAAGATCAGAGCGCGATGAAAAAGCGTCATTCGTTGAGGCGATACGTTACCACTGCTTCGAGCGTGGTGGGATCACGTCAACTGATTCGGCTTGATGTCTAGGCTGCGCCCGATGTCCGGGAATCCTCTTCAGGATCGCCAACGGGCTCATCCGGTACTCGATGATCCACTGACGGTTTCTTCACAAGATGCGGTCGCAGCGGTTTAGCTTGAGCGGTGTGCTGACTATCGTTGATCGGATCTAGTTCGACAATTTTGGTAGTTGGCGGTTCCGGTTGGGGCTGCGTTGAGACCGGTACCGATGCATCAGCGGGACTTGGACGCCACGACGAACCCGAAGCACTAATACGTTGGTCGCCCGCATCGACACTCGAACTCGTGCGATATTCCGAGCCACCGGAGTCCGTTACGCCTTCATCTTCATCGTCCAGGCTAAGACCGGTCGGGCCGAGAATTGTTCTCTCGAGCGTCCCTTCAAGTGCCGAGTGTAGTTTCAACACGCTGCGTCCCAGCACAAACGCGATTCCCGCCAGGAAGATAATCGGAATCGGCACTGAGAACTCACCGAGTGCCAGCAGCTGACTGAGCAACGGCACCGCCCAGATTCCGAGTGCGATAGCTGATAGTGCCAACATCGAATCACGCAACAGCAGGCGTACCTCTTCTGTGCGCCACTTGTGAGAGTCAGCAGTGCGAGGTCGGAATGCCGATGCGGTAAGAAGGTCAGCCAACTTGCGAGACTCACGCCAGACGATGACGCCGGATGGGATGCTCAGCACTAGCACGATAGCGCTGATTACCAGTCCGATCACACTCTCCGTGGCTCCCGCAAATGCCCCAAGGTTGTCGGAGAAGCGAAGGATGAATGTGCCAACTCCTATCAAGATAGCCATGAGAGCCAGGTTGACGACCATCACACGACCCGACCGCTGAATCTCCTTCGCAGACGGGCTGTTGAACTCAAAAGACTTCTGCAGAGCCGCAAGCCATTCACCGAGGTTGTCAACGTAAGCCTTCAGGACTCTCGGCGACCACCTTTTCAAAAAGCCCGAGACGCCTTCCGATGACCTGTAGAGGACCGGATACAGCACCGAAGTGATAACCGTGACCACCGCAATGACAGGGTAGAGAAACGGGCCGATAACACCGTGGTCGGCGCCGACCTTGACCATTGCCAGTGAGAATTCACCAGACTGCGGCATGCCCATGCCAACTCGCAGCGAGTCGGTGCCGTTCGTGCCGGAAACAAATACTCCAACGGTGTTTGCAATCACCTTTCCCGCGATGAACACGCCAGCGACTATCAGTGCCGGACCGATGAACGCACCCAGCTGGTGGATGTCTACCAACATGCCGACCGATACGAAAAAGAGCGCACCGAACATATCTCGCACAGGCTGCATACGTTCGCTGATCGCATGAGCGTGTTTCGTATCGCCAAGCACCGCGCCGATTAGGAACGCGCCGGCAGCTGCCGAGATTCCCAGCACGTCCGCAACAAGCGCAAGGCCGAATGCGAGCGCTAAAGCTGCCACCAGAAGTGTCTCGCTCGATTTGGTCTTCGCAATGAAGTCCATAAGTCGAGGCACAACGAGCGCACCAGCAACAAGAGCTGCTCCCGTGAACAATGCCAGTTTCGCTGCGATGAGTCCTACTTCTCCAGCGTTTGCAGTTCCGCCGGTAGCGACTCCAGACAGGATGCTCAACAGGATGACAGCAGCGAAGTCCTCAACAACGAGAATTCCAACAATTAACCGGCCACGAGTTGAAAGAAGTTCACCTGAGTCACCGAGCATCTTTATCAGCACTGCCGATGA
>JAJCYX010000404.1 GCA_029262715.1 Chloroflexota bacterium | reverse complement strand
TTGCGGCGGGAGAGGCCGAGCAGCAGCACGAACGGCTAAAGGGAGAGCTTGAGCAGCAAGAGAAAGAGTGGGGCACCAGGCGTAAAGAGCTGCGCAAAGAGAAGTCCCGCATTGGCACCGAGTACAAGAAGATCGGCGCCGAGCGTCAGACAGCGACGGCCGGTATTCCCGAGCCGGATCTCGAGACATATAACGCACTCCTGCCGCGAATGAACGGCATTGCGGTCGTAAAGGTCGACCGCGGCGTATGCCAGGGCTGCCGCGTTCGGCTGCCAATCGGTGAGATATCTCGAATTCAGAACGCGGCCGGACTGGTCAACTGCAGCAGCTGTGGTCGAATACTCCTGACGGGGTGAAGCCGTGAGAGCAGTCGGTCTCTATCGCACGGATAGGTCACCCGAAACGGAAACACCTGATAGTTCGGGCGAACTAGGTGTCGCCGGCGTGTTGGAGCGATACTGCGAACGCAATCAGCACCAGTTAGTCACAAGCTATGCGCCCGGCGATTCATCAAGTCTCGACAGCGCCTACTCATCTATCACCGAGCTATTTCGCTCTGGTCGCCCTGCACTTGTCGTAATCCCAGACGCCTCTCACTTAGCTGATGATCTCGAAACATTTACCGGCAGGCTTATCGAGTTGACCGAGCTTGGCGGTGAGGTACGCTGCACCGACCTAGAGCGTCCTGACCCATTGCAGAGCGCCGAAGAGTTGCTGACTCTTAAAGGTCGTTCCGCCATCAGGCAGCGGCGTGTTCGCGAAGCGATCATGGCAAAAGCATCACGCGGACAGGTGTTGGGAAGAACGCCTTACGGGTACAAATCAAGCATCAACGGCCAACTTCAAGAGGAACCTGAAGAGGCTGAGGTGGTGCGCAAGATTTTCGAATGGTACGCGGGTCCATGGTCCGCGCCCGACGGTCCACCACTTGGCGGAATCGGCCTCAGGCTCGTTGCGCAACGATTGAACGAAGAAGGTTTGTCGACCCGACAAGGACACCCGTGGACGCAGGTTGCCGTGGCTGGAATTCTGCGCAACCGGGTCTACTTAGGCACATACTCACGCTACGGCGTACGCATTGTCGGTAGCCATCCTCCGCTCGTCGAACGAGAAATATTCAATCGTGCCGAAGCTGTCACCGAAATGCGACGACCGGCCCGTAAGCGTCGAAAAGCCGAGCCATTCCTGCTTTCAGGCCTGCTCCGCAGCAAAGTGTCAGGACGCAGTCTATTCGGCCTGACCAGGAAACGAGCCTGGAGACGGCAGGATGGATCTCCCATGGAGAAGACGTATCGCTACTACGAGTCTCCGCACCGCGAGCCGCCAGAGGCTGGCAACGGTACAGATGAAGCGATCAAGCTTTCATGGCCCGCCGACAAGCTTGAAACAGAGGTCCGATCCCAGGTTGCTTCATGGCCTGACGGCTTCTTTCAAGGCGCAACTCTGGTTGAAGATGAGTCGGCTCAGGGTTCTGTGGACCAGGTGAAAGTCGCAGAGCGCGAATTCAGCCGCGCTGTACGTGCCGTCGCCAGCGGTTACGGCAATATCCGCGATCTTGGGCAGCCGCTAGAAGAGCTTGCCATTGCAAGACGACTCGCCAACGAGCCGTCCGAAGTCTCATATGACGGCGCTGCGGTACGCAACATGGCACTGGCCGACGATCTTGCAACCGCCCGCCCCGCACTTCTGGCTATCGTTGAACGTATCAGCGTCGGCACAGACTCGGTCGAAGTGGCGCCTAAACTCGGATAGTCACTTCGAGCCTAGTCTGGTTGTGTGGTTATTCCCTGATGCCATTCGTTTTTCGCCAGATGTATTCTAGGCTACAGGCAAGATGAACGGACGGCTGCTTCCGCTCACCGGATTCCGGTGTAATGGGAGAGGAAAGTCCGGGCACCACCGGGCCACAACGCCTGCTAACGGCAGGGCAGGGCGACCTGACGGACAGTGCAACAGAAAACATACCGCCGCAACGAAAGTTGGGGTAAGGGCGAACCGGTGCGGTAAGAGCGCACCGCCCGGCTGGCGACAGTCCGGGGCACGGAAAACCCCGTTGGGTGCAAGGCCAAATAGGGGAGCTATGAGCGGCCTGGCTCGCTCCCGGGTTGGCTGCTAGAGCGTACTGGCAACAGTGCGCCCAGATGGATGGCCGTCAGACTGGCAATAGCCAGTCCACAGAACCCGGCTTACAGTTCGTCTTGCTTAAGCGTGAGGCCGCCGACCCAACCATCGGCGGCCTCTCCATTTTCCGGGTGAAACAGACAGGGCAGCGCACATTGGTACGCGGCCCTGCTAGTAATTTGAACGTGTGCGGTCTAAGCGGCAGCCTGCTCTGGATCGCGTTCCTCTGAGGCAGGTTCCGTTTCGTCAGCGTGCTCGGATACCGAAGCGGATGCCTGTCCAGGCGCCTCAGAATCGGAAACCTTAAACACCTCAACTGACTTCCTGAGCGAATCTGCCATTTCGGCCAGAGTCTGAGCTGAAGCCACAACCTCTTCGACCTGAGCGCTCATCTCTTCCGTGCTTGCAGAAGTCTCCTCAGCGGCAGCGCTGGTCTCTTCAGTGACGGCCGAAACCGGTTCCATTGAGCCCTTAACCTCACCGCTTGCACCCTTCATCTTGGCAGCAACTGTCGAATTCTCGACGGCCACGGAACTGATGCTGTCAATGGCCTCGACCATCTCGTTCGAAGACGCAGAGACCTCCTCAGCAAGCGCCGAGATCTCTTCAACCTGGCGTGTTACTGAGCCAACCTCTTTGATGATCTCATCAAGCGCTTCACCGGCTCCACTTGCAAGCGTCGTGCCTTCCTCAACCTGTTTAGTACCGCTTTCGGTAGCCTGAACAGATGTGGAAACACTCTGCTGAACACTCTCGATCAGACCAGCGATCTCACTCGTCGCCTGGCTAACACGTTCCGCAAGCTGTCTCACTTCGTCAGCCACAACGGCGAAACCTCGACCCTGCTCGCCTGCACGTGCAGCCTCAATGGCGGCGTTTAGCGCAAGCAGATTGGTCTGGGCAGCGATGTCGTCGATCACAGAAACGATCTTGCCGATCTCCTGCGACCGCTCACCAAGGTTTGAGACCTCGGTCGCAACGTTCTGCACAGCGTCGTTGATCGAATTCATCCCCTCGATAGTCTTCTGAACGACTTCCACGCCATTCTCAGCCGCCTTGTTGGCTGACTGCGCGCCCTGGGTAGCCCCCTGTGCATTCTCGGCAACCTGCTTTGATGCGTTTGCAACCTGTCCGACAATTGACTGCGCTCGGTCAACTTCAGAAGTCTGCTTCTCAGAACCTTCACTAATCATGCCAACACTCTGGATCAGGTCATCAACGAGTGCTGAAGCCTTCTGAATGTTGGTTGCCTGTTCCTGCGCACCGCTTGCAACCTGCTGTGAAGCATCTGCAAGACCCTGAGTGGCGTCACCAGCCTGTGATGAAGCGCTGGCCAACTGGCCGCTGGCGCTGGTCATCTCTTTCGCTGTGTAGGCAACTTCACCAATCAGACGCCTCATGCCATCGATCATCTTGATGGTCGCGTTGCTCATGACGTCATTCTTCGACCGAGGAGTGACTTCGACTGTCAGGTCACCGTCACCGATACGTGTCAGGGCTTGCGAAAGCTCTGTCAGGTAAACCTGGGTTTCACCGTACGCCCTGGACATGTCACCGATCTCATCCTGCGAGTCGATCGTCACATGAGCAGTAA
>JAJCYX010000403.1 GCA_029262715.1 Chloroflexota bacterium | reverse complement strand
GCCGAGACCGAGACGTTGATGACATCAGCACCGAGCACCTTACCGGCCTCTTCAAATGAGATGCGCGTACGGGTGCTGTTCTCGTAGAACATGGTGACAATCGTCTTACCCCGCAGCGCTGGCGTCTTCTTTACGTCCCGTCCCAGCACCTCAAGCATGCCCTCTGAGCTATTAAGAATCGTGTCGATCTGCTCAGGCGAAAGGCTGTCTATGTCTAACAGATGTTTAAACTGGCCGCTGTCTGTCGGTGGCGTCGTGTCAACGACGCGATCGTCTCCAGAAACACCTGAAGCATTTCCGTCGCCAGTCGCTGGTTCGACCGGTCGAATTTCACCTCTTGTAGTCATGATCCCGCTCCAACCGGAGACATGCGAATCAGGTCAACCTGGTCCACATCGTCAACCTCGGCAAGTCTCACCATCACACGCTCATCCTGCCCAGTCGGGATATTCTTGCCGATGTAATCGGGCCTGATTGGCAGTTCACGGTGACCGCGGTCAACTAGTGCTGCAAACTGGATACGGCTTGCACGACCGAAGTCCGACAGGGCATTGAGAGCGGCACGCACGGTGCGACCTGTATAGAGCACGTCGTCGACCAGCACGACAGGGCGGCCTTCAAGAGAGCCAGGAATCGTAGTCGGACGAACCGGCTGGCCTGATGCATGTTGAGGATCGTCACGAAAGAGACGGGGATCGAGGGAGCCAACAGGTGGAGCAAACCCTTCGTACCGCTCGATGTTCGCGGCGAGACGGTTGGCTATGAAGACACCTCGAGTCTGAACTCCTACGAGAACGAGGTCATGGTCTCCCCCGTTACGCTCAAGAATCTCGTGGGATATCCGAGCCAGTGCCCTGCGAATGTCATCGCCGGACAGAACTACTCGAGCGTCGGCCATCGCGTCCGGTTGTCCGGTTAGATCAACCATCGGCTTGCCGCCGGTATTTGCGCCGTCTGTGTTGCAAAAAAATACCCTTGCCAGTTTGGAGCAAGGGTGTGTGCACGCCCGCCACCATGTTGTATTGGTGGTGCGGACATCTGCGCTTCACTGAACCCTTGCCGGTCTCACTGGACCGGAATTAAAGGCTTCGATCTGCCGTCATATTCACTTACCCTTGAGCATATCACCAGCACATTGCGCCAGCAATCGCAGTCCACCGACATTTCGCCGTCGTATCAGTGTTGGGTATCGCCAATCCAGGAGCCGATACGGAAGTTTTCAGGGACGGCAGAGACACGGGGACGAATATTGAGACTACAGAGAAGTGTTGCCGGGTTCGCCGCGAGCTTAACGGTTGTGATCACCGTAGCGTGCGGAAGCGGCTCTACGGACATAGCCACATCAACTCGCGAAGTTTCGGAAATCGCGGCTGATTCAACCGCAACCACAGAGCCTCAGCCAACATCTACTTCGAACCCGGTCTCAACACAAGTCACGCAGATCGAGCCAACGCCCGATCCACTGGCAAGCTCGTTCACCATGGGTGGCGCTGATCTTGGCGGCACTTCAATCACCGACGTACTGGCCGCTCAACTTCTTGGGTTCACTCCGGAAACCCCTGTCGAGTGGGTGGGACACCAGATCGTGCTCCAACCGGGCGAAGAGATCAATCACGAGCATGAGTTTGCGTTTGTGTACGCGGTGGAAAATCTTCACGAGTTCGCTCTCAAAGAGACCGACAATACGGCTTCTATCAGAATTAATGAGGGGACCGGTCGCGGAATTCCTGAGAATCTGAGTCACACGCACCGTGCAATCGATACTCCAACTACTTTCTGGGAGATTCGGCTTGCAGCGCCGGGGTCCGGTCCAGCAGACGGAGTGGATGACGAACGCCTTGTGTTCCGGAGCGGACCGCTGGCAGGTATCCCGGAACAACCCGCTGCAGCATTTGTGCTCGTAACTATCCCACCGGGCGGCCAGACCAGCGTTCATACTCATCCCGTTCCCGAATTCATCTACCAGTACGAAGGCGTCATCGACTACCAGAACGAGTTCAAACAGATACTCGGAATGGAGCCGGGAGCGTTTGAGGGCATTCCGGCTCGTATCGCAGTCCAGAAGCGCAACGAATCGGGAGACGACGCGCTGTTCCTGTCATGGTTTCTTGTAGATACCAATCAACCGTTCGCGTCACCTGCGCGGTTCGAGGAAGACCAGGTCGGACGTGGACGGAACCTCGCGCTTCCTGAAAATGGCGGCAACGTATCCGCTTTCAGTTCCAGCTTCGGGCGTGGCACCGCAGACTCACCGTTCGGAGCTAACAGCGCTATCGACGGCGATCCCGGAACTGAATGGTCGTCTTTCAATGACGGAGATGAGGCGTTCATCGAAATCTCGCTGGTAGAGCGCACGCGTGTCACTTCTCTCGGGTTCTGGACTCGCACGATGGGTACCTCTGCCGAGATATTCTCTTTCACGGTGGTCACGGATGAGGGCGAAACGCAGGGACCGTTCACGCTCGACGGAGCATCGGCGATCAAGTACTTCGACACCGACTTCGTCGCATCGAAAATCAGGTTCGCACCCTCTGACTCGAGCGGTGGAAACGTAGGCGCTGTTGAGATCGAGATCTACGGCGAGCCGGCAGGCTAGCGGCTAAAGACCTTCCACCTGGCTGATCTCGAAAAGGTGGCCGGACGGATCTCTGAAGAAACACCTGATCTCACCGCCCTGCTCTGCTCCCATCGGAGGTGTAAGAAACTGAGCGCCGCGAGCCTTCAGATCCTCGTAAGTCTTCTGACAGTCCTTGACTCTGATCGTAAACGCTGCGCTTATCCTGTCCGGATCGGCTGGAGCTTCGAACATGACTGTC
>JAJCYX010000402.1 GCA_029262715.1 Chloroflexota bacterium | reverse complement strand
CGTGAATGCAGGCGGCAGCGGCTTCTACCGTGTGCGCTACTCGCCTGAACTGCTGCAAGCACTTAGCCCACGCATGCAGACGGAGATGCAACCGATAGAGCGTTACGGTCTTGTCGATGACACGCGCGCAGCTATGATCTCCGGCGCGACCTCTGCAACAGACTTCCTGGAGTTCGCGAAAGGCTTCGAGGACGAAATCGACCTCGATGTCTGGTCTGTCCTCATGGCAGGTCTTGGCACCATTCGCATCCTCGTTGAAGGCGATGCACAGACCAACTTCCAGAAGACGCTGTCAGGTATTTACGGCAACGCTCTTGACCGTCTTGGTTGGGAAGCAAAATCAGGCGAGTCAGCGAGAGACTCTGAGCTGCGAGGCACCCTGATTGGTGCGCTGGGTGGTGGAGCAAAAGACGAGGATGCTATTCGCCGGTCGCGGGAATTGCATGCGAAGTACCTCGAAGACCCAACGAGCATCGACCCGAACGTGGCCTCCGCTGTGGCTCGAGTTGTGGCGTTTAACGGTACTGCAGACGACTACGCGGTCTATATGCAGCGCTTCAAGAACGCATCGACACCGCAGGAGGAGCGTCGCTATCAGACGAACCTCGGTTCATTCCCTGGCGAGGCTGAGATCGCGAACACTCTGAAGATGGCGATGAGCGGTGAGATTCGCACGCAGGATTCGCCGTACTTGATCGGCTACGCGCTGGCTAACCAGGAACAGGGTGAGATGGTGTGGCGGTTTGTTGTCGAGAACTGGGATGAGATGGTTAAGACGTTCCCGGACAACGCTATCGTCCGAATGGCAGGCGGAATTCGTGCGTTCAGCAAGCCCGAAATGGCGGCTGAGATAGAAAAATTCTTCGAAACGCACAAGGTTCCAACCGGCGAGCTAACCATGCAGCAGCACCTTGAAAAGCTCCGAGTGAACGTAGCGCTCAGGGAGCGAGAAGCAGCGAATCTCGAGAAGTTGCTGGGTGGTTAGCAAACTCTGAGCGGAATCGAAAGTCAGTCACCAGACCATAGAAAATCGTAGATAACAACTCTTCATGTCGTTTTGGACTGCCTGATATTTGCGACGGCCACATCGAAGGCGCTTTTCGCATTTGCGATTTGGTGTTCGAGGTAGTCAACGTCTACCCCGTGACTAATTGGTTCCGGGCAGGAAGATTGCCAATTTTTGATGCGTTTGGCTCTTTCTTTAAATGTTGACTTCCTACCTTTTATTTCGGTCAGGAACTCCCGCCAATCTCGATCACGTTTTTTATCTCCGTTACAGGTCGCGCAAGCAAGCACTCGATTCGAAATATGATTTGTGCCACCGCGAGCGCATGACACCAGGTGATCCACGTGACTTTTACGCTGTCCGCGTACTAGGCGCACCTCACAATATGCGCACGCGGAATCAAAATATTTCCACATGCTATTGATCTGTCGGTCGGTTGGATCAGGATCCACGATGCCGACCAATGCCCTACTGATTATGTTTTTCGCGTACCCTGCTGTGTAACTTGGCAACTCACCCTCCCTACATCTGACAAGTGTATATAAAGATACGTTGAGAATATATCCGGTTACCGTATACCCGTTCGATTGGATAGATTTGATCAAGTTTAGATGTAACTTCCGTTGTTGCTATCCAGACCGAACCAGAGCGACTACTTAGTTCGAATTTGCGCAGAGCGCAACGAGTTTGGAACTCACATGCCAACCAAGCCAAACGTAATAGTTTTCATGACCGACGATCAGGGCTACGGCGACCTATCATGCATGGGCGCGCCAGACTTTAAAACCCCAACCCTTGATCGGCTGGCATCAGATGGTGCTCGCTTCACTGACTGGTACTCAAACTCACCCGTTTGCAGCCCGTCCCGTGCGGCGCTCCTCACGGGACGCTACCCCGGCAACGCAGGTGTCCGGTCCATCCTGCAAGGCCACCGCACAGCAACCGGTCTCCCGCCGTCAACACCAACGCTCGCAACGCACCTGCGCAACAACGGCTACCAGACCTCAATGTCCGGCAAGTGGCACCTCGGAATGAGCGAAGAGTCGCGGCCGCACAACCACGGCTTCGACCACTGGTACGGCTTTCTCGCTGGCTGCATCGATTTCTATTCGCACATCTTCTACTGGGGTCCTCGTAACCAGGACCCGGTCCGCAATCCAACGCATGATCTCTGGGAAGACAACGAGGAGGTCTGGCAGAACGGCGAGTACTTCACGTCTGCCATCAAGGATCGCGCTGTCCGTGAGATCAGGCGCATGGCATCTGACAAAAAACCGTTCTTCATGTACGTGCCGTTCAACGCCCCTCACTACCCGATGCACGCACCGCAGGAGTACATGGATCGCTTTGCGCACTTGCCGTGGGATCGACGGGTTATGGCGGCAATGATTAGTGCGGTGGACGATGCCATCGGCGAGATCATGGACGAAGTGACGAGGGTCGGTGAAGCCGAAAACACGCTCACATTCTTCGTTTCAGACAATGGTCCTTCGCGGGAGTCACGCAACTGGCTCGACGGCACTATGGACCCTTATTACGGCGGAACGGCAGGCGGCCTTAAGGGCCACAAATTCTCGCTCTTTGAGGGCGGTGTTCGAGTTCCCGGCATCGCCCACTGGCCGGGCAAGATTGCACCCGGACAGGTGCTCAATACTCCCTCCGCTTCGATGGACATCGTTCCCACGGTGCTGGAAGCAGCGGGCATTTCGACTGAGGATATGGAATTCGACGGCACGAGTCTGCTCCCTCACCTGACTGCAAACGCAGATGTCCCTGAGCGACCGATCTTCTGGGAGATGAACGGCCAAACCGCCGTGAGGCGCGGCAATTGGAAACTTGTGCTCGACGGTCAGCTTGTCGAGGAGTCGGAGCCCATAGCTGGTCCATGGCTCTCCAACCTTTTGACCGACCCGGCAGAAGAGACCAATCTCGCCCATACGAATCCTGAGATTTGTCGGGAACTTGAGGCGCTGGCACGAGATTGGCGAGCTGGTATCGAGTCTCGTTGGGAACGAGAATTCGCAAGCACCAACCACGGCACAGTCTCCCACTCGATGGTTTAGCGATTGCGTCTATGGCCAGCTCCGTCGTGTTTACGATACAAGGTGAAATTTAATGGCAATCGATCTGGCCACACTGATACTCGTAATCTTCGGCGTCGTAGTCACAATCTGGCTGCTTCTCATGAAGGAACGACCACACATAGTCGTTGAAGGTGTTGACGACACAACAGATAACGCTCCAGTGATCCTTATTGTCAACAACGGTTCGATCAGCGCACGAAACGTGAGTATTTGGGCTTCCACAGACGTAGGTAATGCAGATAAGAACCAACGATATGTGGTTTTAGAGAAGCTTCATCCAAGTCAAAAAGCATGGGTACGATTAAATTGTGGACCAGGCGAAAACCACTTAGCGATCAGGTACC
>JAJCYX010000401.1 GCA_029262715.1 Chloroflexota bacterium | reverse complement strand
AGTGAATGCTAAGGGTGACCCGTTCCAGGACCCGAAGCTGAAGGTGGATAACCTTCCACTTGAACCGCAGACAGTCACTGTGAAAAACACGAACGATGGCAGCACATCGGAAGTATCGATCAAGCTGTTTGAAGAGCCCGGAAATGTACGCGGCACACGGCGCGCTATCTCTGAGATATTCAAGTATGCGAACCATGTGACCGAGAACCGCTTCATCGCGATCGCTGCAGATCTCGCCGAGTCGATCAACGTCCAGCACAGCTCACTGTTCGGGTACTTCGATCCGATCAAGAACCCGTCAGGAACGGCCATGAAGGCCGGTATCCAGGAAGCTGGGAACGCCTCGACTGCGATCGGGTTGATCAGCCAGTCCGCATCGCTCGACCCGAAGATCCACAACGGTGTATGGGCGCTGAGCGGAACATACGGCGCGTTTACACCGTTGATGTATCTCCCTGCCAGGGTTTGGAGCCAGCAGAACCAGGACAGCCCGTTCAGGGTTGGAGTTCTGCACATTCTTGCCGGGCACTCTGGACCCGAGACCGCGGCGGATGCAAGAACTCACTTCGGAATCTTCTCACCTCAGGTGTGGAAGCTATTTCCGCGGGGCCAGGTCATCACGCTCAGTTTCTGGGACTACAACGACGTTGCTCCTGGTTACTTCGCTGCGGCTGAAATAGCTGCCAATGATCCAAAGGTTGGCGTGATTGTTCTCGAAGTGGCACGTCCAGACTTTGCAGTTGCGGACCGCTCAAAGTTTGCCGATACCGACATTCGTGCTGCCGCAAAAGGGCTCTACGTCATCAAGGACTTCGACCCCGGCAAGCCGAAGCACGGGTACGTGCTGACGCAGGGTTCGAGTTCAACGGTCAACCTCGTCAACTCACTGCCACAGCTTGCGGAAGCCGGAATCAACATCAAGGTCATCGCATGCATCAGCGAAGAGCTGTTCGATCGCCAGCCTGACTCCTACCGCAACTCTGTGCTGCCTGCCGGTGCGAAGAACGACCTGATGGTCGTCAGCACCGGAACCCAGCGCGTGATGCCGCTCGCGAATGTTGGTCCACTTACGGCCGATTACTCGCTCTTCTCTGACTGGGGTAACCAGTGGCTCAGCGGAGGAACCGAAACAGACGTGATTGCGGAAGCGCACCTCGATCCAGAGTCGATAGTCGCCGGGGTTACACGATTCGCCAACGAACGAGACTCCCGGCTAAAGAGACAGTCCGAAGATTTGAGCGGACTGTAGAGACAGACGTGAGACATGAAACAAAGAGGCGGCGCGGCTGTGCGTCGCCTCTTTGCTTACCGCTAATTGCGCAGTGGTCCCGGCGAAACTACTTCAGGAATAGAGCGAATCACAATCATGTATTTCTATAACGAAAACGAAGTGGAGAGACGAGAACTGGTTCCCGGCGTTAAGGCTCGGCTGATCTGGGGCGAACGAATCATGATGGGAATCATCGACATTGAGCCGAACGCCATCGTTCCGGCCCACAGCCACTCACACGAGCAGTGCGGTCGAGTGCTCCGGGGCGGCGCCTGGTTCACGGTTGGAGGTGAAAAGAAGCTTCTGCAGACCGGTGACCACTACGTAATACCCGGCGATGTTGAGCACTTAGTAGAAGCGACAGAAGACGGTTGCCAGGCTCTCGACATCTGGTCCCCGATCCGAGAAGAGTACATATCGGACGACGTGCAGTTTTTCTCAAAGTAGGTTCGGGCATCCGACCTGTGTAGGCAAAAAAAGAGGCCCGGACATTTGTCCGGGCCTCTTTTTGTCATCAGACTGAATAAGCCTGGTAGAGCCTATTTTTTTGACTCTGCGAAGAGTTCACCGATCTCTTCCAGCGCAGCCTTGAATTCCTGCGCCTTTGCCATGTCTACGTGCTGTTTCACGTAGCCACCGAGCTTGCATGCCTGCCAAACCTTCTCGTGCAGGTCAGGCCACCTCTCTGCGTGTTCGGGCTTGAAGTAGTCTGTCCAGAGTACGAGAACGTCGTGCTTCCCCTTCTCCGCGTGCTCCTCTTTCACCTGCACGTAGCGAACGAAGGAGTTGTGATCGGCAACAGATGACGGCACGCCGAGAGCTTCAATCAGCTCAGTCATTCGAATAACTGTCTGTGCAGCCTGAATTGCGTCCCTCGGGTCGTATATTCCACATGGTACGTCACAGTGAGCTTCGGCTGTGCCGAAAGGCAGAATTCGGTCGGCGAGCCTCTTAATGTCCAGAATCATTCGGGACTCCTTATCGCGTTGGTGCTTGGTATTGACCCTGGCCTCTGAGAAGATGAAGCGGAAGGCCGTAGTAGTTGGAGCCGGAAGGTCTCCGGCGAGCCCGGTAAATCTATCACGAATGTGCGACGTATTCAGGTTTAGCTAAATATGATCGGACGAATCCTGGACATACTCGCCTCCAAGCTTGTGCGCGTCGATGGTGCAAGTATGGATCCGGCAGTTCCAGATGGCTCGTGGGTGTTAGTCAATAGACGAGCGTTTAACTGGCCAAAAAAGCCTCAACGATTCGACATCGTCCGATTCGAGGACCCGTCGAAGCCTGGCAGATGGCTGTTAAAAAGAGTGGTTGGCCTCCCGGACGAGGAAGTTCGATTGCTGGGCGGGCGGCTGGAGATCAACGGGACCGTGGTTCCAGAACCTCATCTAAGTGCATCGTCAGAGCCGTCTAACGCGAAACACGAATGGTGGCCGTGCACGAATGAGTACGTTTTGCTCGGTGACAACAGAACCGTTTCTACCGACAGCCGCAAGTTCGGGACTGTACCAATAGGTTCGTTCAGAGGCAGAGTAGAGCGTCGGCTTCGCTAGAGCGTCGTCCAGTCGGCGACATCTCTGCGCATTTCAGGCGACTTCGACATCAGAATCTTCTTCTTCAGGAACGTTTCTAAGCCCGGGTCGAACAACGTAGTCCCAGATCGCAGCGCCGATAGGTGCTCCGACAAGTGGGCCAAGTATGTACACCCAGAAACCAGACCGAGGTCCTGGCAGCGCGATATCACCCCATCCCGCGGCAAGTGCTACAAGTCGAGGGCCGAAGTCGCGAGCGGGGTTCCATCCGGCCTGAGTTATCGGTGCGAAAAGGCTGATCAAGACAGCAACCGTGAAGCCGATGAAAAACGGAGCCATTCCCTTAGACGGCAGCGATACATTCCGTCGGTCAATCATCGCAAAAATCACCAGCGCCAAGACCGCCGTGCCGAACGCTTCCACGGCGAATGCGTGCCATGGTGACACAAGCTCAACTGCATCTTCACCAGTTCCAAAGAGGTCTGGGTTCGGGAAGTATTCGCCAAAGGCCATCGCCGACAATTGGCTGCCCGGGTCTCCGCGTTCGATCCCATTCTTATCCTCGAAATCGGCAATGAACGGACTGAACATGAGTAAGACGACCACACCAGCCAGAATTGCTCCAAGCAGCTGGCCTGTCCAGTAAACCAGCATTCGCTGAAAGCTAAATTCAG
>JAJCYX010000400.1 GCA_029262715.1 Chloroflexota bacterium | reverse complement strand
CAGATGTAGTCGTACCAGACCGTGAAGGTGATTGGTCGCTCGTCAGACTGCGTCATGTCAGTCGCTCCGGTAGTGCTCGCTACCCCGTGACCAGGTCTTTGATGGCGTTGCCAACAATCTCCGTCTGCCCTTCGTCGAGACCAAACACGTGCAGCGTAATCCTGTCTGCACCATCCGGAATTCGTGTCCAGATAGACGGCTCGTGTTCGCGGAGCCCATCGACAATGTCCTGGTTTGTCTTTCCGGTAACCGACGGGTCTACCGAAACAAAAACACCGAACGGCTGATGGCCAATCGTGTTCTGGTTCATCTCAACAGTCACGCCCGGCACACCCTTCAGCGGAGCAGCAATCTCGCGGGACATCCGCTCGGCATCCTCGAGGCGGTCTTCGTGGTTGATGCTGAACCAGCGCTTCACCGCTGCAACAACGCCGACGATTTCCTGGCGGTCCATCTTCTGAGGACGCCCAATGCCTCGAATCCGTCGGGTCTCGTAACCTGTGAATGATTGAAGGCTGATCTTGTGGATCATCTCTTCAGTCCCGAGAGCCATTCCAGTCGAGTGTGGTGCGCCCATGTACTTCGCAGCGATGCACTGGAAGTCGGCGCCCATTCGCACATACTTACCGAAGTTCTCCAGTGGGAAGATCTGACCTGCGGCGTCCACCGTCACATACACACCTTTTTCGTGTGCGATCTCGATCGTCTTTTCGAGAGACAGTATGTGAGGGTCTGCGGGGTCCTGTTCGTGTGCGTAGTAGTGAACAGCCACGGTCTGTGGACCGATGGCGTCAATCAGGTCCTGCTCCGTGGTGCCGTCGTCCGAACCGAACTCAATCAGCTTTGCGCCTGCCAGTTGCAGACATCGGTCATACCAGTACCGCTGTCGCTTCTGGATCAGGATTTCGTCCTTCATTCCCGTCGTGTCTGGCAGCTGCTCAATCTTGTCGTCGTCATCGCCCGCCATCATGGCTGCCGTAACCAGCGTCAGGGCCGAGCCTGCTCCCGAGGTGAAGTATGCAGCTGGCACGCCGACCGCCTCAGCAACTACCTTCCCTGCCGCTTCTTGTAGCTCAATCAAGGGAATGAATGCGCTGTCTGCCGCGTCCATCGCATCCTTGACTTCCTGAACCGGTGTCGAACCGCCCAGGAGTGTCACACTACCTGTGGCGTTGATAACGGGCCTTGCACCCAACTCTCTGTATATTGCGCCCCATTCAGAGGTAACCATGACGAACTCCCTGATGCTGTCTGGAATGATTTCTTTAGCATGGCCGCTTCAGCCGATGCAGTGATTCCTGTGCTCGGCGCAAATAGTAACCGGGATATACTTGGCGCGTACAGGCCCGGCGCAGATGTGACTGCGATTCGGTACCGGCTCGAGCAGTTATTTGGCGTCAGCGGAGAACCTATGGCAGCAGCGGAGTCGACTCGCAAAGCGGCACCAGTCCAGATTGAACACTCGGGGCACCGCATCTACGCGTTTGAGTGGAGTACGGTCAGTTCGACTACGACCATCGTAGTTGCAGTCTTCGGGGATGTCGCTGATCAGGTGGGGCCACTTGCTGAAGAACTGATGGACCGCGCTCGCGTAATCGGGATCCACCCTCTGTCTGCGTGGGATCCTGTGACGATTGCATGGTCAATCGCAGAACCTGTGGTCCTGTTAGCGCAATGCGAGACCGGCTGGTTCGCATGCGACACTGCACGGTTGGCTCCAGGGGCGGTTAAAGCGCTGGTGCTGGTCGATCATTCCTCACTGCCGGATGCAGATGGCAAATCCGGCCTTGCGGTTCCAGTTCTTCTGTTTCATGGACGCGAAAGCTCGGCTGAAACTCACGCGCAGGCGGTTAAGACGCATGAGCTGTTTTCTGGCAGCCACCTGATCGAGCTGGACGGATGCGGTGAACTCCCAACAAAGAACTGTGCGTCTGCGCTCGCAGAGTCTCTCATGTGGTATCTCGATGAGCTTGGCAAGCAGGTGATGGAGTTCGATGCATTTGCGGGAGCCGACAGAGAACCGGTCGACCCGCGGGCGTGAGCCGGCCACTTCATTGCCGTTCTGGACGCGCAATACCTGAACTTGCTGTCATAATGCGGCTACGTTAGAAAACGACGGTCCTGTCATCTCATGTGCGACGAATCCGTACCGCACAATCAGGAGGTTTCGAAATGCGTGCAGCAGTATTTACCGAAGTCAACGAACCGCTGAGCATCGAAGACATCCATGTCGACAAACCGGCGCCGTATGAGGTGCTTGTCCGCACAGTGGCAACCGGCGTCTGCCACTCCGACCTCCATTTTGTCGAAGGTCTTTACCCGATGGAAACCCCTACGGTTATGGGTCATGAAGGTGCGGGAATTGTCGAAGCTGTTGGCGACTCCGTAACGGACTTTGCGCCCGGCGATCACGTCATCGTGTGCCTGTCAGTTTTCTGCGGCAAGTGCGAACACTGCATGAGTGGCCACCCGGCGCGCTGCCAGAATAAACCGGTCAGATCGGCGACCGAAACTCCTCGCCTAAGCCTCGAAGGTCAACCGGTCGGGCAGATGGCGAACCTTGCCACCTAT
>JAJCYX010000399.1 GCA_029262715.1 Chloroflexota bacterium | reverse complement strand
TTCCGATTCCGTGATGCCGGGCGGACAAAAGTAGCAGTTCACGATTCGCATCTTCCTCGGTCAACGCAGGCGCTGCAAGGTGCTCGTCCGGCACGAAGCGTTCAGGAATGTCATAGAACCGAGTGAAGTTCTTGCGGGAGTGAACGCCAATAGTGCCGCGGTCAAAGTGCCATTCCAGCGCCATCTTGCCTTTGCTCAAGCCCCACCATGGCCCCGTGCGTCCGCCCGGCTCATCGAGGTTAGACACCGAGATCGGGCCGTGCTTCTCCACCTGCTCAAAGACCTGGTCGGAAAAACCGGGATGCTCCTCCTCAATTAGTTGCAGCCATTTGGCCCGGCGTTGGGTGGTCATCCGGTGCTTCAAGACGGGGTACAGCCGCATAGGCACGAACGTAGCCGCGTGTCCCCAGTACTCGTATAGCTCACGGTGTTTGTAAGCAAGGTCGTCAACGAGCTGGTTCTCGTAAGGACCCAATCGTGAATAGAATGGAACATAGTGTGCCCGCGAGAGCACATTGACCGTGTCGATCTGCACCAGACCAACGTGGTCGATAACCCGGCGCAGGTCGTCTAGCGTCGGGTCAGTACCGTTCCGTGGATGTGTGAAGCCCTGTGCTGCCAGTGCAATCCGGCGTGCTTCCTGGTTTGAGAGTGCTGGCGAGGGACTGGAAGTGTTTTTTGGCATTGCTGAGCGATGGTAGCGCAGCCGAACTGCGACCGCACAACCGCATGGCGACGTTGGCACAGCACCGGTACAGGAGCTTGTCCGGTACTCAGGTAATCCTCATGTACATTGGAGCTTCATGGTCCTGCTCCGATCTACTATTTGTATTAGAGACCAGTATGAACAGGAGGGCGTTATGTTTGAGAAAATCATGGTTCCGCTTGACGGTGCAAGGGCAGGTGGCAAGGCCGTCGCATACGCCGAGGAGCTTGCCAGGAAATTCGGTTCCGAACTGATCCTGTTCCGGGTTGTTACACCTGCGACTGTTCCTTCAACCGGAATGGGTGTCCCAGGCTCTGTCTCAATGTACGAGATGGCGGTTGAGGCTGCCGACGTTGAGACCGGTGTGGGTGTGAAGCGTGCACGAAACCAGTTGAACACCAGGCGCAGGCAGCTTGAGGATGACGGCATCGACGCTCGTGCGGAGGTGCTTATCGGCGATCCCGCTGCAATCATCAAGAAGTTCGCCAAGGCGGAAAAAGTGGACCTCATTGTGATGGCGACACGCGGTCGTCGAGGCATTAAGAGAGCGTTGCTTGGTAGCGTGGCGGATGACATCGTAAGATCGGACGTTGCACCGGTGCTATTGCTGAGACGTTAGTTGGGTTGAAACTCCCTCGGATTCAAGTTTGCAGGCGTGCAGCAAAGTCCGAGGGAGCGACGCGTGCAGGTGTTTTTTGCAGTCAACTCGATCCCCCGAGAGATTCTGAATCAAGTTCAGAATGACAGATGCGCAACCATCTGACTGTCCACGGGTGACGACAAGATTTGCCACTGAGTTTGCCTCACATCTCCGGCTCCTTCTGACCCGCAAGCGGGTACCCCGCTCAGGGCGAAGAGCGGGTGGCATAGCCACTTTTTCATTCCGGCAGCTACCCGTGAACCACCGGAAAACGCAGCTCGCTGCATTTCTCCGAAGTGCTACGATTCTGCGCGTTCTAGGTCCACGTTGCTAACTCAACAGGCACTGCACAGCCAAACAGGAATAGATTAATGCTGGAAAGATTTCACGTCTCGGCCGAAGATGAAGTTCGAGTCCCTGAGCCGAAGGCCCGGGCTGTTACTGAAGCGATATTCCGGAAAATGGGCCTCACAGACGACGCAGCCGCACTCTCTGCAGATGTGCTGATGCACGCCGATGTCCACGGAGTCGATACCCATGGCGTTTCGAATATGCTGCGTCACTACGTAGCCGGCTACAACGAAGGAACGCTGAACCCTCGCCCGAACATGAAGATCGAGCGGGAATCGACGGTCACCGCAACGTGGGATGCCGACCGCGGTAACGGCCTGCACACCGCACCGCTTGCGATGGAAGATGCCATTGAGCGAGCCGACAGGCACGGCGTTGGCGTCGCTGTTATGAAGAACTCCGGTCACCTCGGAGCGGCCGGATATCACGCCCTGATGGCGACAGAGCACGACATGATCGGTGTGTGCATGACCGGCGGCGGTGGTTTTGCCATGGTTCCGACCTATGGCGCTGAACCTCGTTTCGGAACCAACCCGATCGCCTGGGCTGCTCCTGCCCGCAACGAATCACCGTTCCTGTTCGACGTTGCAACCACCCAGGTGGCTGCCAACAAGCTGCGACTTCTCGAACGCATGGACCGCCCGATCTTCAAAGACTGGCTCACCGACGTCGATGGCGTCCCCATGCCCGAACAGAAAATGCCTGAAACCGATATCCGAGGTGAGGGCCGTAACTGGTACATGCTGCCGTTCGGCGGGACCAGGGAGAACGGCTCTCACAAGGGCTATGGCTTTGCATGTGTCGTCGACATCATGTGCTGCACGCTCTCTGGAATCGGCCCCGGCTTCATCTCGAACCAGTCCGGCCACTTCTTCATGGCGTACAAGATCGATGCCTTCACCGATGTGGGCAAGTTCAAGGACGACATGGACGCCTTCCTGTCAGGACTTGCCGCCACAAAGCCGGCGCCGGGTCATGACCGCGTCTACTACCCCGGATTGCCAGAAGCCGAGACGAAGGCTGAGCGGCTCGACAAGGGGATTCCGTATCACCCAGAGGTAATCGAGTGGTTCAAGTCGATCACAGCGGAGTTGGAGCTGAAGTACGATCTGACCTAAGTTAATGCAACTGTTGCGGACTGGAAGCGGCGGGTATCAAGCTCGCCGCTTTTTCGTTGCATTCAACCCACCGCCCAAGTTCGGTTCGTACGGATAAGCAGCTTCGCCGAACATTGCCGCTGTATTGGGAATTGCAACGGAGTACAGTAGATCACGGCTGCTCGGCCCGATCCTTCATTTCTCCCTATCGTAGAAAGCGTCTGCCCTTCTCATAGCCCAGGACGTTAATCCCCACCCTCACCACCATTCAAGGATCGAAAAAACTACGGTGATGGCCCGGCGCAAAGCGCGCCACGGCATCTTCTTCGGGTGGTGGATAGTCTCAGCCGGATTCGTGATCCAGATACTGAACGGTGGTCTGCTCTTTCACGCGTTCGGCGCTTATGTACTACCGCTCCAGGCTGACTTCGGCTGGTCGCGCGGGCAGCTGTCCGGTGCATTCTCAATGGCTCGAGCCGAGAGCGGAATACTCGGGCCGGTTCAGGGATGGGCGATCGACAGGTTCGGTCCGCGGATCATGATGCAGATCGGCATGGTGCTTTTCGGCGGCGGCTTCATCTATCTGAGCAAGATCGACTCACTCGTCACCTTCTACATCGCGTTCGCGCTGATGGCGCTCGGGTCTAGCCTCGGCGGCTTCATGCCCCTCGCCACCACCGTCACGAACTGGTTCTCCAAAAAGAGAGCAATGGCCTTAGGCGTAATGATGACTGGTATGAGCGTCGGCGGCCTGACCGTGCCGTTAGTCGAGGTGAGCCTGACTGAGTTCGGATGGCGAAACACTGCGCTCGTCTCCGGCATCATCATCCTCGTCGTCGGACTGCCGCTAACCGTGCTGATGCGCCACTCCCCCGAGCCGCATGGCCTGTTGCCAGATGGGGTGAAGCGTAGCTATCGAGGCGGCAAGATGGTCGCAGCACCTCCAATTACCGGTTTAACCACGCGGCAAGCTTTAAAGTCACAGGCATTCTGGATGATCTCGCTAAGTCACGGAGCCGCTCTCCTGATCGTCGGCTCAGCATTGCTTCACCAGATTCCTCACATGGTCGAGGGAATGGGGCTCTCTACCGGTTCTGCGGCCCTTGTTGTGGCAGTTCTCGCAATCGTGGTCATCATTGCGCAACTCAGCGGTGGGTATGTCGGTGACCGGATTAACAAGAAGGTCGGCATCGCGGGCTGCATGCTTGCCCACGCTGGCGGATTCGCCATATTTGCCGTGAGTACCTCGATGTTCGGTGCGCTGGCGTTCGCAGTGCTCCACGGTGCTGCATGGGGCGTAAGATCGCCGCTCATCAACTCAATTCGAGCCGACTACTTTGGCAGAGCGTCGTACGCCACAATCATGGGCTTCACATCAATGGTCGTGATGGTCGGCATGACAGTCGGGCCGCTGTTCGCAGGGATCATGCGGGATGCCA
>JAJCYX010000398.1 GCA_029262715.1 Chloroflexota bacterium | reverse complement strand
TGGTCTATACCCAGACTTCACAGGACATTAGGACGGTGGCGAACGAGATCAGGCTGGCAGGCGATCTGACGGGCGAGGGCAATGGCATTTCGCTGTCAATTGACACCGCCGATTCCTATGCGTGGCCGTGGCACTGGTATTTGAGAAATAACACAGGAGCCCAGTTCCAGGACCTGTCGACAGATACTGCAGCGGCGACACAGGGCGTGGAAATCGCCGTGATCAACGCTCGCAACAACGGCAAGGTGGAGGCTGACTACACGAACAGCTATTCAGAGCCGCGCAAGATTCAGCACCGGGCATGGTTCCCTGAGGACTATCGAGGGGTGACGCCAAAGGTGTTCTGGGACACGATCTGGGACCGCGACAGATGGCGAGGATCGATCGATTTCTTTATCTATCGGGAGATATCGGGAGAGATCGGTTCTGTAGACTCGTATGTCTACTTCAACAACTCTCTTCCCCTTAGCCCACTCAATTAACGGTGTGCCCCGGACAGTATCGAAGGGTTTTCAACGAACTTACTGATCTATTCGAGATCAGTTTCGATATTCGAGTTCCTTCGGTCTCGCTCGGAATGCACACAACTATCGCACCACTGGAATTACCGGTTTGATTGGTCAACGAGGATTCTGGCTTGGATTCGCCGGTAGTGCGGCATTTCTGGCTGTCTTCATAGTCTTCTTCGTGGACTTCGATACGATCGGCACGGTGATGCGTGACGCCAACTACGCGTACGTGGCCCCTTCGCTGATCTTCTACTTCCTGGCGGTACAGGCGCGGACGATGCGCTGGAAGTACCTGCTAAAACCGCTGATAGGGCGTCCGAAGAAAGCGATCTATCCGGTCGTCGTTGTGGGGTACATGGCGAACAATCTGATCCCGGTGCGCATCGGAGAGCTGCTCCGCTCCTACTACCTTTCGTTGCGAGAACCGGTGAGTGCAGCTGGTGCGTTCGGTACTGTTGCAGTTGAACGAGCCTCCGACGTTCTGGCCCTGCTGTTTTTTCTTGCCGTAGCGTGGGCGTTCCTTCCGGCGTCAGGAGCGTTCGGCGATTTCGTAGACGAGGTTCCAGGCGGTGCGCCGGTCCTGGTGGCAGTTGCTGTGATTCCGTTTCTTGCCGTGCTAGCTGTAGTCGTGGCCATCACGGTTGTTTCTCAAGATACGATGCTGCGCTTCGTGGCGAGGATGAGCGGGCCGCTGCCAGAACGCTTTCGGGCCAAAGCACTGGCTCTTGCTGCGTCGTTGCTCGAAGGTTTAACTGTCGTCAGCTCCCCAAAATCGCTGGCGATAGTCTTTCTATATTCATTGCCGGTCTGGGCGTTTGAGGCGGCGATGTACTACTTGATCTCAATCGGGTTCGACCTCGATTCACACTTCGATACACAGGTTGAGCTGATTGCCGTACTACTGGTGTTCACCGCTGCTGCGAACCTGGCTGGCGTGCTGCCTTCCAGCGCCGGAAGCTGGGGGCCTTTCGATTTCTTCGGAGCAGCGGCTTTGATTGCGTTGGGAGTTCCAAACGGCGTTGCGTCTGGTTTCGCCCTGACGGTACACGTGGCGTTGTGGGTGCCTGTGACGGTGCTTGGAGCGGTCATGTTGCTGATGGACGGTTCGTCGCTAAGAAAGCTGATAGATGGGCTGAAGCGTGATCGAGAAGGGGCAGATGAAGCATCTACGCCAACACCGGAGCCGTTGAGTTGAACATTGGCATTGTTGGCGCAGGGGTTGCCGGACTTACTGCTGCGTACGATTTTTCGAAGGCCGGACACAATGTCACCGTCTACGAATCTGCACCGTTTATTGGCGGTCAGGCTTCGACAATTGATGTCGGAGGCGGCAGGCTGGAGCGCGGCTACCACCATCTGTTCACCAACGACACCGACATCATTGACCTGATGGACGAACTTGGCATTGGCGAGAGCCTTCAGTGGTTTCCATCAAAGGTCGGCACATACGTCGATGGCAAGGTCTACAAGACCACAACGCCAATGGACCTGCTGCGCTTTGGCGCACTCCCAATCTGGTCGCGCATAAAACTCGGCCTGTTTGCGCTGAAGGTTCGACGCATCAAAGACTGGCGGTCGCTCGAGTCGTTCACCGCCGATGAGTGGTTGCAAGACAAACTCGGCGGCAAGGCATACGAGGTCGTCTGGAACCCTCTGCTGCGCGGCAAATTCGGTGACTACTACGATCAGGTTGGTATGCCGTGGTTCTGGTCGAAGATCCAGACACGATTTGCATCTCGCAAAGGCGCAGGCGGCGAGCAGCTTGGCTATCCGGTTAAGAGCTTTGACGAATTGCTGTTCGCACTGAGAGACAGGCTGGTTGCGGCAGGTGGTGAGTTGCACACCGAGACGCCTGTTGAGCGAGTGCTGACGCAGCACGGACGTGCGACTGGATTGCAATTCAGGCGACCTGACGGGTCAACGGGCGAGCAAGAGTTCGACGTGGTTCTGTCCACCGTCCCCTCGTACTCGTTCCCTGGCATGGTTGACCTGCCTGATAACTACCGGGCGAAGCTGGAGGGCGTGACTTACACCGCTGCTGTGGTTCTGATCCTGGAGATGACCCGGCCGCTGACCGACTACTACTGGATGAACATCGCAGACAGATCTTTGCCGTTCCTTGGCCTCATTGAGCACACGAATATGCTGCCGAAAGAGTGGTACGGCGGCTCGCATGTGCTGTACCTGACGAACTATGTAGACCGCTCAGAGCCGCTGTTCAACATGTCGCCTGAAGAGGTGCTGGAGCTTTACCTGCCTCACTTGACCAAGTTCAACCCGGAGTTCGACCGATCATGGGTGAAGCAGATGCACTACAACAGCCTGAGTGCTGCGCAGCCAATAATCGGCACTCACTATTCAGACCGCATTCCGGAACACCAGACGCCAGTCAAGAATCTATGGCTCGCCAATACGACACAGATCTACCCAGAGGACCGCGGCACAAATTACTCGATTCGTATGGGCCACGACGTCGCGAAGAGGATTCTGGCAGAGGGCTGAGCTACATCTCGAACGGCTGTCCGTTTCGTGCGCGTGAGCGAAATCTCGGCAGAGGGCACCAGGGAACGACTGTAATATTTCACCTGTATCCCATGTCTCGGTGACTGGTGTATTGTCGATGCCGCCGCAATCGCAGAGTTCCGGGCACACAACCAATATCGAATACACGGGAAATCAGATGAACCTATTAGACGGCAAGATCGCAATTATCACTGGCTCTGGCACTGGCATTGGCAAAT
>JAJCYX010000397.1 GCA_029262715.1 Chloroflexota bacterium | reverse complement strand
GTCGTGGAACTCCAGCAAGTGAGCCAGAACGCGGCGTTCCGAGTGCTTCACTGGCGCGAACTCCCATTGCACTCCGTTCGAGTAGGAGCGGGAATCACTTCCACATACCGCCTGCACACCAGCATCCCTCGCATGAGAGGGATGGTTGCGCAGATGAAGCAGGACCGCGGTCTCTATGTCATGCGGACGCGAAAAGCCCCCAACTGAAAGTCGCATGCTTGTTCTTACTTCATCTTTGTTTGGTGGTTGTAAATCACCGATGAAGCTTTTAGTTGAGGTTTTTTTGTCCTCAACTTCCAGGGTTTTTAGGTTACTGGGTTTTAAGCCAGTTCTTTTATCCCTGTAACCATCCAACATAATCAGACACAAGGAGACACAAGGAGACACAAGGAGAGACAAGGGAGTTTGGCGTGATGAATCTGTGAGGAACCATCAGTTCGCAGCGTTCCTCACTTACCGCTCACGTTCGTGCCCGCCGACATCTGCATTGCGAAGGCAACCTGCGGTATGTAAGAGATTTGTAACAATTTGGTCCTATGGTGCTGCAAACACCGTTCTGAAATCCGGAGCGGTCAACCAAGAGGAGTAGCCCATGGTCAAGTTACGAGTACTTATTGTCGCTGCCGCATTCGCAGCAGCTATGCTTGGCGGTACCGTGATGGCGTCGGCTGACGCAGACAACGGTGTGGATACGGCATTTTTGTGCCCAATCGTCGGTGATGGAGTCATTAACGCCGATGACCACAACGGTGACAACGGCGTCCAGGATATCGGGCCTCCTGCCGGAACGTCATTGCTGCCAGGGAACAACCAGGCGGGCGTTCATGCCAATGCCAACGCATTGAACCCTGAAGGTCCCGGCAATCCTAATGCAGGACCAGGTGGCAATCCCGACTTCTCACCAATCTGGCCAGGTTAGTCGATGGATAGCCCTATTAGTCGATGATTGTTAAGCTGCCTCGGTTTTTAACCGGGGCGGTTTTCGCGTCTCATTACAGCGGCCTACCCTGCGGTTTCGGCCGACGGTTCGCAGTTCAATAAATACTTCACACTTCTTTCAAACTACTATTCACCGATTCTTAACGGTGAGTCTCCACGTCTTCCCTTACTCTGCATGCAATGACGAAACAGGCTAATTACGAAGAGGACGGAAATGCCCAGGCATCTCAGGATTGCCATTGGTGTAATGGTTTTAGTTGCCGTCAGCACTATAGGTTTGACCGCTGCGTTTAACTCGTCAGTTGAAGCAGCACCCCGAACACAATCAGATGAAGTGCCACAGCCATCACTAAGCGGAGAGAACTATTTCGCCAAGTACGATGGGATCGATGGCGAATCCCAAGACGCAAACCACGACAAGTGGATTGACATACTTTCGATTGATTGGGGATCAAACAAGCCCGGCGGTGGAGCAACGGGCCAGTCTCGACGAAGAGGCAGCGTCATCGTCGAGGACATGCGCCTAACAATGGAATATGAAAAATCGACCGTGAAGTTGCTCGAAAAACTCAACATGGGCGAAGTTATTCCAAAACTGGAAATCGAGCAGACCGCTAATTACGGAGGTTCTAGGGCAACGTACCTCAAGTACGAACTTAAGAACGTGCAGATCACGAGTTGGGAAGTGAGCGGTACTGCCACCGAAGGCCCGCCGACGGTGACCATCGCCAACAACTTTGAGGAGTACAAGGTCACCTACACGGAATACGACTCAGAGGGCAACAAGAAGGGTAATGCCGAAACGACGTGGAAGGTCGAAAAAGGCGAGAAGTAATCTCGAATCTTCATGATTCTTGGTAGTTAGGCCCGTCGCGCTGTGCGGCGGGTCTTGCGCGTCTAGTACGGTGGCCTGCCCTGCGGCTGGTTTATCGGCAGGTTTCTGTTCACTCACCAAGTTCGAGAAATGCCAATCGTGTTAACGCCAGAAGAGTGCGTGTAGAACGCTCAGCATCATCCAAAGCCACGCGCATCTCCTCAATGCGGTTGTTCAAGGACTCAGCATTTAGTTGACGCGTCTCACCCAGAAACTCAAGTTCCGTCGAGAACCTATGCTCCCCGGCGGTGCGGTTGTGTTGCTGCATATTTGAGATTATGGGTCGTGCTTGGCTCTGATGAGTTCGTGACAACCGAAACATCATCCTGCACATATGGCAGATTAGGTATCCACTTCAACCGCCCTCAGCACCGGCTCCGTGTGCCTGCCGCCCACTAATACGGCGGCCTACCCTGCGGCTTCGGCTGGTGCTTCGGAACGTCGCATAGCCAGTATCCGACCGGGTTCATTGTGAGAGAGAGTGGAAGTTGAACACGTCTACTTGGCGGCCATCCTGGGCAAAGAGATTCTGGAGTTATCAACGTCAATGCCGAGAGCCTCATACATTGCCCAATACCGGACCGGCGACATAGAATCTGCTCGCTCCCGGCACGATGACCAAAGTCATATCGATAGGAGAGAGTCATGAAGCGTATCTATCTTCCCCTGCTTGCCGCACTTGCTCTGGTGCTGGCTGTCGGTTACGTGACATCAGCCACGGCATCTGCTGGCGAGGTGAAAGGACCGCCCGGGCCGGGAGGCGCAGAAGGTGGGACCACCCCCATTGATGGCTTCTGGACCGGAGACGGGGCGGCGTCTATCTGTTCGTTCTCGGGTTTGAACGACCTGATCGAAGCCGAAGAACCGACACAAGCCCAGTCATACGGCACGTTCCTCGTGCTCGTAAAGAACTTTGCGGGCGTCAGCGCGCAGGAAGCGATGGACATACTGGGCGAATCGCCTGGCCACGAGTGTAATCCGAACCGTTTCTTTCTTGGAAACCCGAAAAAGTAGTCAGGACCTTTGACCCGGCAGCCACAGCTGAGAATCGCCGGGCGGAGATCAGGGCCAGCCTTTCGCGGCTGATGCGGGCGCTTTGATGCTGTTGAGTTCGGGGATGTCGTCACGACTGAGAACTCGTTGGCATCGAACGCCTGCATCCGCCCCGGTCGTCAGGGCGTCGGCCATCGACTCACTCGGACTGGTCATGCCCGTTCATCCTACGGCGGCGGTGTACGAGCAAATCGTTCGGCATCGGGGCGCAGGTCAATACGGCGGTCTACCCTGCGGCTTCGGTTGATGCCGCACCACATCGCTAAGCCAGTTGCCGGAGCGGTGCATATCGTCTCCCGTCGCGTCTGAGCGAGACCACATTGCTAGTACGCGGCTTCCGATGCTCAATCCACCTGAGTAGTCGCTCTCGACCAGTCTGGCCGACTTCAGGTCAAGGGGCGAGATGTCGTGGAACTCCAGCAGGTGAGCCAGGACGCGGCGTTCCGAGTGCTTCACCGGCGCGAACTCCCACTGCACTCCATTCGAGTAGGAGCGGCTATCACCTGCACACACCGCACACCGCCACATCTTCTCCATGAACGGAATGTTCGCGCTGGACGGGTCAGACCTCGAAAAGGCGTGTCATGGGCCGACAGGTAACTCCCCTTAGCCTGCCGCCGAGAATGCCACCCCCGCCTACTACTTAACTGAGATTACTTCCATCTAATACGGGGAGGTCGTGACGGCTCAAAGTGCAAATCTCAGGTTGCCTATACCCGTTGCGATAACATGCAGCCACTATGCCAAGTGAGCGTGTGCAGAGACGGATAGACCGGCTGCTTGATGAGATTGATCAGGCTGAAGCTGATCGTGACTGGGGATCTGTCAGGAATCTTGCTGAGAGCGTGCTCGATGTCGATACCGACAACGCGGAGGCCACAGCGTACCTAACTGCCGCCAACCGCTGGCTTGGCTCTGCTGAATCAGGTGGTGATCCGAACCCTCCAGCGAAGACCGATCATGCGGCTGATACATCGGTCACCCCCAAGTCCTTTGCCTCAGGTCGCTACACCGTCTCAAAGTTTCTCGGTGAAGGCGGCAAGAAGCGCGTCTACCTAGCCCACGACAACACGCTCGATAGAGACGTTGCCTTCGCGCTAATCAAGACAGAGGGACTCGACGAAACCTCACGTGAGCGGGTCAAGCGTGAGGCTCAGGCCATGGGTCGCATGGGAACACACCCCTGCATCATGCCAATCTACGACCTCGGTGACGAAGCCGGGCAGCCGTTCATGGTTCAGCCTCTCATGGGTGGCGGTGATGTTGAAGAACTCATCGAAAACGCGGACGGGCCACTACCTCTTGAAGACGCTATCCGCATCGCAACCCAGACGGCACAGGGCCTTGGCTTTGCCCACGGCAAGGGCATCGTCCACAGGGACCTGAAGCCAGGCAACGTCTGGCTTGATGAAGACGGTGCAGCAAAGATCGGTGACTTCGGACTAGCGGTTGCGATAGACCGCTCACGCCTCACGGTAGAGAAGGTGATGGTCGGCACGGTCAACTACATGCCACCGGAGCAGGCTACTGGCGGAGAAGTGACTCCGATGGCAGACCTCTACTCGCTGGGAGCGACGCTCTACGAGATGTGCACAGGCCGCGTCCCGTTCATGTCTGATGATGAAATAGGAATCATCTCTCAGCACATCAATACCCCGCCTGTCGCGCCATCATGGCACAACTCATCTATTCCGAAGACGCTCGACTCTCTGATACTGCGGCTTCTCGCCAAGGACCCCGCTGAAAGGCCGGAGTCGGCGGATGAAGTGCTTTCGGCTCTAAGTGGTATCGATCTGTCTGCAGTTGAACAGTCCGAGGGAAGAGAGACGAGTCTCGACTCGATGGCAGGCGGCGTCTTCGTCGGCCGCCACAAAGAGATGGACCAGCTAAAGGCAGCCTTTGAGGAGGTGCTGTCCGGACACGGACGCATGGTCACCCTGGTTGGTGAGCCCGGCATCGGCAAAACTCGTACCGCGCAGGAGCTCGCCACGTATGCAGCGATGCGCGGGGCGCAGGTGCTGTGGGGCCGCAGCTACGAGTCTGGAGGCGCGCCGCCGTACTGGCCCTGGGTGCAGGCGATGCGCAGCCACGTCTCCTCGGCCTCCGCTGAGTCCCTGAGAGGGGACATGGGATCCACCGCTTCTGTCATCGCAGAGGTGGTGACAGACGTGAAGGAGAAGCTTCCTGGTCTGCCTGAGCCGATGCCGATCGACGACCCGGAGTCAGCGCGCTTCAGGCTCTTCGACGCGATAGCCACCTTCCTGAAGCAGGCATCTTCTTCCACTCCGCTCGTGCTCATGCTGGAAGACCTGCACTGGGCGGACAAGCCGAGCTTGATGCTGCTGGAGTTCGTTGCCAGGGAGCTTGCCAACTCGAAGATCCTGATTGTCGGCAACTATCGTGACATAGAGCTCAATCGCAGGCACCCGCTTTCTGTGACGCTCGGAGACCTGACCAGGGAGAGGCTGTTCGACCGCATCCTGCTCAGAGGGCTGCAGAAGCACGACGTTGCACGGTTTATCGAGATTGCTGCGGGCATCACTCCCCCACCTGCGCTTGTCGACACCGTGTTTCAGCAGACCGAGGGCAATCCGCTGTTCGTCACCGAGACCGTGCGGCTCCTGATACAGGAGGGAGACATTGCGTCCGGTCGGAAGACGGAGGGCGGGACAACATCATGGGAGATACGAATACCTGAGGGTGTGCGAGAGGTCATCGGCAGGCGTCTCGACCGGCTGTCTGAGCGTTGTAATGAGGTGCTGACGATTGCTGCCGTCATTGGCCGCCAGTTCCGGTTCGATGTGCTGAAAATGCTGATGGAGGACACGACAGACGGCCAGATGCTCGATGCCATCGACGACGCTTTTTCGGCCAGGGTTATCGAGGAGTTGGACGAGGTTGGTCTCTACCAATTTACACACGCCTCAATGCAGGAGACGCTGACAGAGGAACTATCACTTACACGCCGAGTTAGGCTCCACGCCCGCATCTCCGAAGCCCTCGAAGAATACTACGGAGATGCAGCCGACGAGAATGCCGCTGAACTAGTTGAGCACTTTGCAGAGGCCGAAACGGTGTTGGGGCCAGAAGGGTTGGTCAGATACGGATTGAATGCTGGACATGCAGCGCTCAGCGGATTCGCATATGAGAGCGCTCAGCGGCAATTCTTGCGTGTGATAAAAGCGGCCGGAGAAACATTGGATGCCGTCACGAAGGCTGAAGCACTTCATGGTCTTGCTCGCTGTGAGATCGCCACATCCGAACGCGAATCGATGTCGAGTGCAGTCGCTTCGTTACGTCAAGCTTTCGATAGTTACATGGATGCAGGACAAACCCAAAAAGCACTGTACGTAGCCTTGACCGACATTCCTAATTTCACCGGACTGACGGGTGTAGTTTCTCTGCTCGAAGAAGCTATGAAACTGGTTCAGGAGAATTCGCAGGAAGCAGGCAGATTGCTGACGAAATACGGCGAGTTTTTGTTTGAGGAGCGCAGCAACGGAGAACAAGGCCTCGAAGTCTTGGACACCGCTTTGGCTATCGCCGCTCGCGAATCAGACAGTGACCTTGAACTCAGAACACTCGTGGTCTCCGCCAGCATTAACGGGTATCACCTGAATAATGATGCTCGCTACGAACAGTCATTACGCGCAGCTGAGCTGGCGTCAGACACGAACAATATCGGAGCGACTATCCGAGCTCACCAATACGCTGCGGGCATGCTCATGGGCATGGGCCAGCTTTCCGAATCCCGCCAACATGCAAGCCAGGCGAGGTCCATGGCCGACAAACTGAATTCTCGATTCTGGATTTCTGATGCCGGTTTTTACAGCCAGCTGATAGAAATGGAAACCGGTCAGTGGGACGCGGCTCGGCGGTATAGCGACAAGGCAATCGAGGCGCAACCCAATCACGCTCGAAATCTATCATCGAGGGCTTTGATCGAATACTCGACAGGCGATTTTGAGTCTGCCAGAGACTATCTGTACCGTACCCAAGACTCATCATTACGTTACTGGTTCTGGGTGGGGCCGACGTTGTGGGACTTAAGGTCTCTAGTCAACGAATTGCCCGACAGTCAGGGTTGGATGAGCGATCTTAAGACTGCGCTTAGAGAACGGACGAGCACGCCTCCGAGCGTCAGGAAAGTGATGCATATTGCTCTCGGGCGACTTGCCATAAAGGCAGACGACAAGAAAGTAGTGCAGGAACAATATTCAGAGCTCGAGCGATTGACGACACCGGGATTTCTCGTTTCTGGCGTACCCGGCCTTTACGAACACGACGAGCGAATCCTGGGAGAGTTCGCAAGTGCACTTGGTGATTATTCAAAGGCTTACGATCATTTTGAAGCTGCGCTAACGCACTGCCGAGCATGCGGTTTTGGCCCGGAACAGGGGCGAACCTGCTCCGACTACTCCGAAATGCTCCTTGACCGCAGCGCCCCCGGTGACCGTGAAAAGGCCATCGAGTTGCAGGACGAAGCCATCGCCATCGCTACAGAACTGGGCATGAAGCCATTGCTGGAGCGAGTGCTAGCTAAGCGGGAGATATTGAAGGCATGAACGCTGAAATCCGTGAGCCCGTTTCCGTCAGCGACATTAGGTTATCGACCGAACATGTCGTTAATGCCTTGTCAGGTCAGACAGTTGAAGATTGGGACGGCAAACCCACAGGTATGGATTGGACTAGGCGGCACACATTAGGCCATTTGGTATACGGCTTCGCTTGGTATGCAACAATCCTTGCAAATCGGGATCAGATCAAATCGAAGCCGTCCTTCTTTTCTGTTGTCCAGCTTGAAGTGAACGAGTCACTTCGACTTCTCTCACTCAATGCAGAGCTTCTGGCATGTGTTTTCAATGGTTCGCCCACCGATGCTAGAGGATGGCATCCCTGGGGCTCTCCCGATCCAGAGGGTTATTTAGCGATGGGATGTAACGAAGTATTACTCCACGGGCATGATGTTTTACGGGGTCTGAGTGTTTCGATCTCGCCTCCCGAGGACTTGTGCGATCGGATATTGCGTCGTCTCTTTCCGTGGTCACCACTCGATACACCGAGATGGGAGACTCTTCTCTGGATAACAGGCCGAGGCGGTTTGGAAAACCGTGAGCTTATTACCAACTGGAAAGCGCTTGTAAACCCTCTAGATGAGTGGGACGGTCGGGCAATGTCCCAGTAGCGCACTCTGCATGTGTATTTGGCATAGCGGCAGATGAATCCGCAGGAGTGGGACATACTGAAGGCGCATATAAGTCGTCATGTCGTCATTCTGAACTGAGATTGGGAGTGACAAGGTGACGAGTGTGACGACCTGTTTACACTGGAGCGTCCTAGTGCGGCGACGATTTGAACTGGGCCGACCTGAATTGTCCGACACATACAGGAGTTGAAACAACTTGTCACAGTCGTCATGTCGTCATTCTGAGTTCAAGTTGGCAATGACAGGATGACGAGTGTGACGACATATTCTCATGTGCCGATAGATGGCACGCACACCACCTGACTTCGCGTATCATGCCGCGACTATGCCAAGTGAGCGTGTGCAGCGACAGATAGACACTCTCCTCGATCAGGCGGAGGAAGCTACCAGATCAGGTGACTGGAACAGGGTGCTGGAGTTTGTGGCCGGCGCTTTAGCACTTGATTCTGAGAACGAAGACGCTCGTTCATTCAAGTTGATGGCCGACAAAGCCATGTCGGCCTGGACTGGGTCGGCTGGGCAGCCCATAGAAACTGACTTGCCAGATATCGTAGCCAGCGATCCCAGCGATCCCAGCGTTCCAACCGACCAACCCACCTCCTTCGCCTCAGGCCGTTACACCGTTAGCAAGCTCCTCGGTGAAGGTGGCAAGAAGAAGGTGTATCTCGCACATGACAACACGCTGGACCGCGACGTGGCGTTTGCGCTCATCAAGACAGACGGACTCGACGAGACGGGAAGAGAGCGGGTCAGGAGAGAGGCGCAGGCTATGGGCAGGATGGGAACCCATCCCTGCATCATGCCGATCTACGACCTCGGCGAAGAGCCCGCAGAAGACGGAACGCCACAGCCATTCATGGTGCAGCCGCTCATGGGCGGAGGAGATGTGGAAGACCTGATCGAAGACGCAGATGGCCCGCTCGATCTTGCAGATGCAATCCGCATTGCCACCCAGACCGCGCAGGGACTCTCATTCGCCCACGGCAAGGGCATCGTCCACCGCGACCTCAAGCCCAGCAACATCTGGATGGACGAGGACGGAGCGGCAAAGATCGGGGACTTCGGTGAGGCCGTAGCTACAGACCGCTCACGCCTCACCGTCGAGAAGGTGATGGTTGGCACCGTCAACTACATGCCACCTGAACAGGCGACAGGTGGAGAGGTCACACCAAGAGCTGACCTCTACTCGCTGGGCGCTATGCTCTACGAGATGAGCACAGGCAGGCCTCCGTTCATGGGCGACGACGACATCGCCATCATCTCCCAGCACGTCAACACCCCTCCTGTAGCTCCTAGTTGGCACAACCAGTCGATGCCGAAGACGCTCGAATCCCTGATCATGCGGCTGCTGGCCAAGGACCCGGCAGAGAGACCGGAGTCCGCGGATGAAGTGCTCACTGTTTTGCAGTCGGTAGACCTGTCTGCTGTGGAAGAATCGGCGGAGAACAAAGGCTCCCTCGATTCCATGGCGGGCGGAGTCTTTGTCGGCAGGCAGAGGGAGATGGACCAGCTGAAGGCTGTCTTCGAGGAGGTTCTCTCGGGCAAAGGCAGGCTTCTGACGCTGGTCGGAGAGCCGGGCATCGGCAAAACCCGCACCGCACAGGAGCTTGCGACGTATGCCGGGATGCGCGGAGCACAAGTGCTCTGGGGTCGCAGTTACGAGTCGGGAGGAGCGCCTCCGTACTGGCCGTGGTTGCAGGCTATCCGTTCTCATGTAGCGGCAACAGAGCCTCGGTCGCTTCGTAACCAGATGGGCTCCACCGCCTCTGTCATCGCCGAGGTGGTTTCAGACGTGAAGGAGAAGCTCCCTGACATACCGCAGGCGGTGATGATAGAAGACCCTGAGTCAGCAAGGTTCAGACTCTTCGACTCCATAGCTACATTTCTAAAGAACACAGCATCTTCCACGCCGCTCGTGCTGATGCTGGAAGACCTGCACTGGGCGGACAAGCCGTCACTTGTGCTGCTGGAGTTCGTGGCAAGGGAGCTTGCCAACTCCCGAATCCTCATCATTGGCAACTACCGGGACATAGAGCTGAACAGGAGACATCCGCTTTCTGTCACCCTTGGTGACCTTTCTAGGGAGCGGCTGTTCGAGCGGGTAGTCCTCAGGGGACTGCAAAAGCACGATGTGCGGCGCTTTATCGAGATAGCGGCAGGTATCACCCCACCCCCTGCGCTCGTGGAGACCGTCTTTCAGCAGACCGAAGGTAACCCACTGTTCGTTACCGAGACTGTGCGCCTGCTCATACAGGAGGGGGACATCACCTCCGGCCAGTCATCGAAGGGTGGAACAACCTCGTGGGAGATACGGATACCCGAGAGTGTGCGAGAAGTCATTGGCCGAAGGCTTGACCGTCTCTCCGAGCGGTGCAACGAGGTGCTGACGATAGCCGCTGTAATCGGGAGGCAGTTCCAGTTCGACGTACTGAAGATACTGGCCGAGGACACGACGGATAGTCAACTTCTCGATGCGATGGATGAAGCTCTTTCTGCCCGCATCATCGAGGAGTTGAAAGAAGATGTCGGCTTCTACCAGTTCACCCACGCTCAGATGCAGGACACCCTGACACAGGAGCTTTCACATACCCGTGCGGTCAGAATGCACGCCCGGATCGCCGAGGCTCTTGAAGACTATTACGGGGATGATGCCGAAGATCACGCCGCTGAGCTGGCTGAGCATTTCGCCGAAGCTGAGACAGTGCTGGGGACGAAGAAGTTGATCGAGTATCACGTAGCCGCGGGTCAACAGGCACTCGACTCTCACGCTTATGACAGAGCCTTTGGTTATTTAACGTCGGCACTTGAGAGGCACAACATAAAAGACGAAATGTGGGCAAAGATGACCGCATTGTTGGCAAGGGCCAAGGCTGCGACAGCGAAACGAACGGATTTATCTGCATCGGCAAAGTTGTACCAAGATGCTTTTTATTGGTTTCTTCAAAACGGCGATATTGAAGACGCCGTCAAAGTCGCAATCGCTCCATTTCCTCATTTCCACGGAACAGAGGGTATGTCAGATATGTACCAACAAGCAATTGCTATCACTCCGAAGAACTCATCGTTTAGAGGTCGTTTGCTATCAAATTTAGCATTATTCAAATCGATGGAATTAGGAATAATTGATATCACAGCAGCGGCCGAGGCGGTCGCAATTGCCAGAGCTGATAATGATAATGACCAATTGTTAAATGCACTGACGGCCCAACTATTAGCGCAACACATGGAGTTTTCAGTTGACGAAACAAACAAAATACTCTCGGAAGTCATACAACTAGCAGACCGAAGTGAGGATTTATCGCTAAAACTGGCCGCTTATGACTACACTGCGCTACATCTTACTTCGATAGGTTTACCTCTGGAAGCAGAATCCGTTTGTGACAACGGAGTTCAAGCCGCCAACCGTCTTAGAAGCAATCATGCTCTTGCGTGGGCTTATAGCAACCGGGCACAACTAAGATCAAATCTTGGTGACTGGCATGGAGCGACCGATGACATACGTGCAGCTTTAGCAGTTAGCCCGGACGAACCCAGGGCGTTGGTGGTTCAAATAGCTGTAGCCAATGAACTCGGCGATATAGAGTCACTAAAAGAAAATGCGGAGAAACTAAAACATACGTTTAATTTCCACATGATGTTTGCCGGCACGTTTGCCCACATTTATCGAACACATGGAATCGACTATGACATGGAGGAAACTTTGCGCATGGTGGAACACAGTATAACGTCAGTCAATATGGAGCGTGAGGTAAAAACGCTAAGAAAATTGCAGGCTTGTCATCTAGCTGTGAGTTTAAACGACGCTGCTTCCGCATCTAGACATTTTCACAGTATTGAAAAACATTCTGATACATTTTGGAATCGTCTAGGTAGTGGCTACTACCGAGTTGCTGGACTTGCGAATGCCCTAATGGGCAATCCCGATGAAGCCGCCGATTATTACGAAAAAAGTATTGAATTCGGAGAAACTTCAGGTTATCGTCCCGAAATGGCCTGGACCTGTGCCGACTACTCTGATTTTCTTCTTGACCGAAACGCCCCCGGCGACCGTGAAAATGCCACCGAACTGCAAGACGAAGCCATCGCCATCGCCACCGAACTGGGTATGAAGCCGCTGCTTGAGCGTGTGCTGGCAAAGCGGGAGATATTGAAGGCATGACAGAAGAACGCTGTTCGACAGGACAGATGGCCGTACTCGACGTGGGGTGTGGCCCTGACGGCCATCAACATTGGTATACATGTGTTTGCGTTACCCGCGGAATTTAGACATCCGGCGGATCGTGATTGGCATCCGATGAAATAATGAACGGCTCAAGGCGATAGCCGACATTCCTGATGTTGATCAGGGACCAGTTTCCCGTTGTCAGGCGAGATCGAATGCGTCTTACTAAGGCGGCAATGTTATTGTTGCTGTATCCATATGATTGACTCCACACGGCCTTTAATAATTGTCCGTAAGTGCAGGTCGTACCTGCACGTTCATACAGGCAGCTCAGTAAATTCCATTCTTGATCGCTGAGGTCGGGTTGAGGAATACCGTCTATAACGATCCTGCGTTCGTTGGTGATGAGCAACAAACCGCGTGATACAGTTGATTGATTATTTCGCTGTCCGCCACCGAGTATTTTCCTCTCCGAATGACCTATCCTGACCGTATTATTCTCCTGCTCTATTTGAAAAAGTGCGGAAATAAATCCGCCAGCGAACGAGATCTCGGCTCCATCTTCAAGAACATTACGTCTCCCCGGAACGAGCTGCCTGCCGTTCAGCTCGGTGCCGTTGGTGCTGTTCAAATCGGTCAAAAAGGATTCTCGTCCCCGAACGACAATCTCCGCGTGTTTACGGGAAATCGGTGATCCGTCCACCGCGCCCACGACGATATCGAGATCTGGGTCTCGCCCGATCAGATAACTTCTCTGAGGATCGGAAGAGTAGAGTCGCCAAGTGGATGCACTTGGTGGATCGGTCATTACAACAAAGTACGCTATGGCATCTCGCAAAGTACCACTCCTGGACTCCCCGCAAGCGACGTGAACCAAATTCTACAGGGCGGTGACACCGAACAATGCAATAACATGCGATCCCGCATTAACACACAGGTTACCCTCTTCTGATTGCCCGGTTCGCATTTCGGATCAGAATGTGATTGTGGAGAGTTGCCAATGGCCGAACATGAGAATTCCCTTTAACCAACTCGGCCTGTGGTCAGAGACTACTCCATGGAGGACTCTACTTGATCGCTGGTCGCTACGAGCTGCCTACTGTTACCGGCAGCTGCGGTCAGAAGATCGTGTATGAGGCTCAAGATAAGGTTTTGCGCCGTCGCGTCGCCATTCCGTCAAATCGCAGATTCAGTCGAGCACCGTTCCGTCGCCGCTTACCGAAAAGGTGCCGTTGAACGAGTGATCGCCTGAAGAGATACGGACTCCGCACCGGCTGCGACCGTCACATCCGCGTCAGTGAAACTAGTCGGACGTCTAACTCGAATTGCCCCTGACTGAACGTCTATCGGCTGAGTGTTGGTTAGAACGACGTCTAGATCCGAGATACTAGTTCCGCCGGTCCTTATCAGCGTCCCGTCTTTTACGAAGAAGCGTGTGTTGTTGTTATATCGGCTTTCCAGATCACCGTCACTCGCAACGAGTTCTGACAGAACCACTCTCACCGGATCGCCTGTCCGGGGAGCACGTAACGCGGACCTCCGCTGGAACAGTCCTTATTGCTAAACGTTAATACGGCGGCCCCACATGAGGTGAAGGCTGATGCTTCAGCACGTTGCTCACCCAGTTTCCAAATGCGCGGAAGAAACTAACTTTCATGCCTTCCGTCACTGATTAGTCCAAGAACGTCCCTCTTCATCTCCACAACGGGTGCAGTACTTCGCCCCCAGTGGGAACACCTGGGCGGCCCGAGTACGGTCACCGGATGGTCGTATCTTGACCGATCTCTTTGCTGTGGCGAGGTGAACTGGACCGCCCCGTAATCGTCATTTCATCCAGTTGTCATCCAGAAATCATAGGCCGGACTCGCTTCTGATCGAGACTGCGACAAGTCCACATCGGACCTCGATCGCAAGCACCCAAGGAGGTGGCCAAATTGTCTTCCATCGGACTTATTGAAATGCAGGCCCAGGCAGAGGAAAGAGAAGCGTCAGCGTATCAATCACAGGGCAATCGCACGTCGGCACCAGTTCGATTCCTAAAAAGGCACACGCTGGCGATAGCGGCGGTGGCAGTAGTTTTCGTCGTCATGGCTGGTGTAATCGTCGGGGCGGTGGGGTTCGCCTCCGGGGTTGCTCCGAAGGTAACGATCACGAGCATAGATGCAGAATCAGTCGAACTCACCGGCGATGTTCCGCTCGGGAGATCAATGACGAGCATAGATGCAGAATCAGTCGAACTCACCGGCGATGTTCCGCTCGAGAGATCAATCACGAGCATAGATGCAGAATCAGTCGAACTCACTGGTGATGTTCCGCTCGGGAGATCAATCACGAGCATAGATGCAGAATCAGTCGAACTCACCGGTGATGTTCCGCTCGGGAGATCAATCACGAGCATAGATGCAGAATCAGTCGAACTCACCGGCGATGTTCCGCCCAACGGAGTGATCGCGCCCATTCGATAGCGGAACAAGTTGAACTTAGGGGCACACGTCTCCTGCTGCCCGTCGAGCAGATGTAAACCCGTCGACTGAAATTCGTTTGCCGGCGGAAACCAAGGATGAAGTTCGCCACGCCGAACAGATCCTTGGCCGGGCACGGGAGGCGCTGATTGCCCTAGACAAGTGAGTGATCAGAACTGGCGACAACGCAGCAGTTCACCATTCTTAAGGATCCACGCCGAGGTCTGAGCCGGGCAACGCTAAAGTAACAAGCGTTGTCCGGCAGTTCTCGTTTTGAGGAACAGATCGTGGACCTTCGGAGAACTGTGCTATATGACATCCGTATCGAAGTACCAAATTTGAAAACCCGGTGACCTTCCCCCCGAAAACCGCGCCGGCATAAGTGATAGTTTTCCGGGATGATTCGGCCTCAAGAAAGAGAGTCATTCCGTGAAGAGAACGAGGTATACGCAGGAGCAGATCGCCTTCGCCCTGCGGCAGGCAGAGAGCGGCATGCCGGTTCAGGAAGTGTGCCGGAAGATGGGCGTCACGGGCGTGACGTTCTACCGCTGGAAGAAGAAGTTCGCCGGCATGGGAGTCGCAGAGCTCAGACGTCTCCGTTAGCTCGAGGAAGAGAACAGGAAGCTCAAGCAGCTGGTCGCTGATCGCTCCCTGGACAAGGAGATGTTGCAGGACGTCATCCGAAAAAAACTCTGAGGCCTGCTCAGGACAGACAACTCTGTGACCACCTCCAGGTCGGCTTCGACGTGAGCGAACGGCGTGCATGCCGTCTTCTCAACTTCAGCAGGGCAAGCAAGAGGTACAGAAGCAGAGCTGATGAGCAGGCCTTGCTCAGGCTACGGATCAGGGACCTGGCTTATGCCAAGGTCAGCTACGGCTAACGTCGGATCCACGTCCTTCTAAGGCGCGAGGGTTGGGAGATCAACCACAAGCGGGTCTACCGGCTCTATCGTGAGGAACGCCTCTCCATGAGACCAAAGAAACCACGGCGGCGCGTCAGTTGCAAGAGGCGCGTTGAACGGCTGGAGGCGACCGGTCCCAATGAAGGCTGGTCGATGGACTTCATGCTCGTCGATCTCTTCGAGACGCGGTTCCGGTCAGAGCCGCACCAAGGGCACTCCAGCGCCCGCAAGTCATCCATCGCCGCCCTCGCCCTATTCGTCGCCCTCCGGCGGCTCCAGCACCCACTCAGCCTCAACGAGCGCAGAACTCTCGTCGGCAGCCGGAGCGACGGGCAAGATCTCCAATAGGGTCTGAGATACCTCCCGCAGCCGATCGGGAGTCACCAGCCGCTCCTCAAATCGATGGATAGCTAGCCCACCAACCTCGCCACCCTCAACCTGCAGCGTCTCCGTGGGCAATCCCCAACCACGATTCGACAGCTCCTGCGCCGCACGCCAGCGTAACTCCATACGCTCACTTTTCTTAGCAGGCATGTCCTCGTGAGTACCGTCGAGCACAGACATCAGGAAATCCGTGATGCTCTTCCCATCTTTTGTGATATCGCGGATGCGAGCACTCAACCCCCTGTGCCGAGGCCGACCGCCCGGATTGGCAACAGCGCCACCTTTCATGAACCGCCCGCGATGATCTCGTTTGATCGCCTGCGTTACTTTCTCAGGCATGACTTACAACCTCGCCACAGAATCGGATTTTTACCGGTCACGCGCTCGCCACCGGCGGTGGGCAGGCCGGAGCACAGCCAGTCCCGGCCTGCCCCTCGCTACTAGCACATAGCGCGGAGGCTCCGCCTTGCGCCAACAGTTCGGCATGGCCGGCAGTTTGGTATGGGCGGATTTGAAGACCCCTGCGGCCATCTCTGCATATTTTTCGGATTAGTCCAAATCACGGACACAATCAGCTTCCAGTCAGCATCTTCGCTCCGAACAGGTAATTTGGCCTGTCCTGGCGAGTCGGCCAAGTTGGAAGCTCTCGCCATCCGAACAGATAACTGCGGCCTACCTATTGTTGTGTTGCGGCCAGTGCCACGGTCAGGATTGGAGCGTGTTTCAGTCCACCAGTCAGGGTGTATTTGTGTACTTTGGGAACTACATTCCAAGAAGTTCTTTTCGCGTGTGCGCATGGGAAAAGTTCTTGAGTATTGGTTCCGAAATACACCCTTGAACTCAAAAAGGCCGCTCAAAATACACCCTCCGTCAGACTCAACCCTGTCACGAACCGTGCTTTTGCCTTCCCCACGACGGTTCGGAAGCCCCGTTCCTCCATCGCTTCGGTGAAGGCGCGCTTGCCGAGCACATAGTCAGCGTCGCCGCTGAAATCCCTGTAGCTGGCGAAAGCATCCTTGAGCGGCACGCGGCTTTCCGCGTTTGTTTCCGCGCGCTGGTCCAGCCACTCGCCGAGCACGTCCTGGCTCTGGCGGTACTGATCAGTGGCAACCGTCACCCGGTCTGAGAACTGGACCACTCCGCCCGCGTCCTGGATTGAACGGAAGCCCTGCCATGCCCAGTTGAAGATTCCGGGCAGTTCAGGCAACAGGTAGCGGTCAGCGTAGCCCTTCATCCGGCTGGCTTCAGGGATCTGGTAGTTGAACTCAAGTAGCCTCAGCCGACGCCATAGAGCCTCATTTGCGCCTCGGGTCCGTGGCTTGGAGTTCGTCGCCATGACCGGCAACCACGTCGGCTCAAACTCGAATGACATCCCGTACTTCTTCTCGGCGCGCATCCGGTCATCGCCGGTCATGTTCTTGACCGTGGATTCGTTCAGGTACTTGGTGGCGTCTGCCTCAATCGCCGTGACAAGGCGCGCGCCCACTAGCGGGTGAACATCCCAGCCCTTGACGTTCGCTGAGTCACGGGCGGCGAACACGCTCGACTTCGTGTGGACGGCATAGTCGCCGAGCAGCCTGCCATGCACCTTGAGCACAGTTGACTTGCCGTTTGCGCCTTCACCCCAGAAGATGATGAACAGGGACTTCCCTGTATCGCCGGACAGGGACTCGCCCATGATTAGCTGAAGGTCGCGTATGAACGTTGCGTCGCCTTGGAATATCTCGTCAAGGAACGCGAGCCACCGCGGGCAGTCAGCGTCCGGGTCATAGTCGTAACCTGCCGCCTTGCTGTTCATGTTCGCCGCGTCCGGCGGCTTGAACTCACCGTTCAACAGGTCCAGTACGCCATTGCTGAATGCGAATGAGTACGGGTTGGCGTCGAACTCAGTAGGTGAGACCGGCAGGTATGGCTTAGCTCCCTCGATCATGGCTAGCTGTGCCTGCCGGGACCTTAGCCGAGAGGAGAGGAACTTCATGCGCCGGTCACGGCGGTCGCCTTCCATCAAAGCGCCCTGCTGAAACAACCGGTCGATGATGGGTTTCAAGTACAGCTCATATCGCCGGTCGGTGTCAGGGGTCCACTTGTGGCCGTGCCACCACCACCACTGGTGATTGACGCCATCCCACAGGAGTAGACCGGCGACGTACTGCGCGTACGCCATAGCGTTGCCGATGTCTGAGTCCTCGATATGCTCCGGCACGGTGTACCGTTCAGCAGGCTGCGCCCACTTCTCAGCCGACCGGAGCACTGTGCGCTCGACTTCATCCTCAAGCAGCGGGTCGTTAAACTGCGCGTTCTTTTCCAGCACGCCAGCCCTTATCTGCTCATTGGTCAAGCCCTGCCGCGCAAGATGTCCGGCGGTGCGTGCCAGTTCATCGTTCCGACCGGAGCCAGCGCCGTTCGCCGTGGTTTTCGGCACTTCTGGCAGACCCTCTGCCGCAACCGTGAACTGGTCGAGCGCAGCATCAACGCTTGTTGGCTCTGCCATCACAGGTAATCCCCGGTGCCGAAGACGACTTCAACCTCAACAGGCGGGTTGGTCTTGCAGTTCAGAGAGCCGGGAGCGCGTACGAGCCTTGCCAGGTCAGCAGTGGAGTCCAGGACCACGTTGAACCGCGCATGGACTATCCGCCTCACCGCGTCCTGAAGCTTTCTGCTCCTTCCTTTGGCCGCGGCCCGGTCTGCATCGGTCTTCAACATCCAAGGTTCCTTGAAGAGCCAGACGGGTTGAATCCCGCCGCCAGTCTTGATGATTAAGCGCGGTTGCACCGGCAACTCTTTGACCGCCTCAATTGCCTGGTCCACATGCTCGAAGATGTCGAAGCGTTTGCGATAAGGCGTCACTGCATCGAAGTCCATCGCAAAGCCCAGCAATCCCGTAACGCGGTCTTCACTTATGCGCTGCTTCCGGTGCAGGCGTTCGTCTAGAAGTGAGAGACAGATGTAGGTGTCAGATTCACTTTCACCAATCCAACGGGCGGCGGCCGGTAATTGCGGTGTCCCTGCACAGATGGAGACGGGTGACCCGTTGATGAAGCGAGACACGTTCAGGAAATGACTGTCAGGCAAGCTGCCACGCAGCGCGTCCATCAGAAACAGCGCAGAAACCGCAGTCCGCCGGGAATCGCTCTTCGTTTCGTTCAGATTAGTAATATTCACTTCACTGATCTGGCGCAACCGCCAGTAGATAGTTTGGCGACTGACGACGGGCGGTTGCGCGCTTCTTACTTATCGCGACCAGTTCAGGCCGCGACCTGGACGCCCTCTGGCGTGACAGTGAGGAACCTCGGAACTTCATTGGTACGGTCAATCCGGTGCGTGATCGGCGCGTACCGCTCCGCGCGCTCAAGGCCACTTGTGGGGTTGCGTTGAATTTGGTTCTGAGCGTCTTCATGACCGCACCAGCCCTGTGCCGTTGCAGGTAGAGCAGACTTCGCCGTGCTGAGCCTTGAACTTGGCCGCGGCACTTGATTCGTCCTCATGCGCCTCTTCGAAGGCCCGGAACCGTGGTGAACCTTCTTCAGTGAGTGCGTAGCGCGCTCTCGCCTTCTGCGCATCAACGATGGGCGGGTTCTGGCGCAGACCCCATGCCAGCGCATCTGCCGTATACAGACGGTCGATAACTTCAACTCCCATTTCATTCCCCTTTCGCATCATGGATTCGGGCATCGGGTTTGTGCTGCCGGTCGGATACTCAGGCATAAGCTGTCGCCGAAGTCAGCGACTTCCCTTCACCTTCCCCCACCGCTTCAACGCCAGTTTCTTGAAATGCAGCGTCCGAGCCTGACGGACGCGCCGAGCAAGTTCAGCGTCGGACATCTTGCCGTCCGGATCGATCTTCTGAATCAGCTTCAGGTTGAACGCCTGACGTGCTGGCTTCGTGGCCTCAGACCGCTCCGCATCAGACAGCGCGACCCAACGCGTCAACGCCGCAATGCTGGTGCGCAATCTGCGGAAAGAATCGGTTTGCTCAGGCTGCGTTGTACGGCTCATGCATTGAGCATTTCACCCCAAGCAAAGCCGAATGAATGTGTTTTGGGATGGAAACTCAGGACGCTTTTGGACGGCCCGGTTTGAGCACGGGCAGGTCAACCCTGAGCAGTTCGACGAGCAACCGAACCGACCGGCTCACAGTGGCAACGTCTGGCAGTGAAGGGTCATACTCCGCGATTCTGCGGAAGCCTTTTGGGGATGGGGCCAGACGCTGAAATAGCCACCCTGCCTGTCTGCACTGGGCCGATCGCCGGTCGATCAACTCCCACCCGTGGCGACGTGCCTCATCCGGGAGCGCCCATAGCTGCTCACGGATTGTTGATGGAAGCGTGCGAACGTCGCAAATACCTAGATCGTTCATGATTCGCTGGCGGAAGTCTGCTAGGCACTCATCGTATTCTAGGTTCCACCCCCAATCGAAGCCCTCACCGGATTTCCGGTTGAAGTGCTGGAGCAAAGGCGACACGTACTGTGCAATCGGTGTGGCGCCATTGTCCCTAAAGCCTGCGGGCATGGCATAGGACGCCGTGCTGTAGACCGGAAGGCGCAGCGCTTCGGGAAGAGACAGGGCAAGTTCGATCCGAAAGTAGTTCCTGTCCTTCAAGACGCCAACACGGTCAAGGTTCCACCGTTCAGCGAGCGCCCTACCATCTCGCGGTTTGGAGCGCATGAAGTCAACCCGGAACGGCTCGTGCTGCATGTACCTGTCTAGTAGCAGACATAGAGCCGTTCCCGCGTGTGCGGCCTTAGATCGGAGATGGCCAGGGAACCGCGGTTTAGTAGTCATCACCGAAGCCAGCGGCCATCGCCTCATCGTTGGCGATCTCTTCCGCCCTTGCACGGGAGTAACGTGCCAACATCTGCGAAGAAGACTTCTCACTCCATCCGGCACGCAGGGCAATGGTCTGGCCGGTAACTCCTTGAGCAAGGCTCCCACTGACGTATGTGTGCCTGAAACTGTGCAGCCCCCGGAACTCCACCCGCGCGGCCCTACAGCGTCGTTTCATGGCCTGAAACAGACCGGCATACGTCATGCGACCAGGGTCCGCTGTGATCCGCCTGCCTGATGAAGATAGCCACAACCAATCGCTGTTAGCGAGCTTTCGCTCCATGCGGACGGACAGGTATTTCTTGAGTGTCCGCCATGCGCGTGGCGTGACCTTGAGCACACGCGCAGTCCGGCCCTTCGTCTTGAGCAGGGCAATGCCACCGCCGTCCCAGTCAACGAACCCGGATGGCTTAGCTCCAGTCTTGCGCTTCAATAGCGCTTCATAGCCCTCACGGTCCAGAGCAAGGTCAGATAGTTCACTGGCACGCACGCCTAGCGTCACCAGCAGCCGCACGAGTGCGAGATCACGGACGCCAAGGAATGAACCATCATTCGCTATGTGGCCCGTCATGCGCCGGAGTTCTTCATCGTCGTACACGTCCTTGATGAAGTCACCGACCTTGATGCGGTCCATGTTCGCCATCGGGTCTGATTCAATCATCCCCTCGGCCAGCAACCACTTGAAGAACCGGCGCAATGCACGATCACGGACGCTGGCAGTGGAGTTCTTGGGCGGTGAGAGCAGCGATTCGATGAACGCCTGTACGTGCTCTCGCTTGAGGTGCTCGACATTCCGTGGCATTCCCTTCGAACGCAAGAACGTGTCCATCGACTTCACCGATGCCGAATACGTCTTGATCGTGGCGGGAGATTTCCCGGACGCTCGAAGCGCGGCGAACCACGCCTCACCGTTCTCCATCACATCGCCGCCAGTCTCAAGCGCACGCAAAGCAGACCGAACCTGGGTAGTCATATCGCACTCCCTAGTTATTTACTCTGGCAAGTGACATATTATCTTGTCGGAATGCGGTGTGCAAGCGCCGTATCAGGGCATAGGACGGCCTTGAAGCGTACATTCTGAACTTGGAACGGTGTATTTGGTACCCCCGGCAGGATTCGAACCTGCGGCCAAGTGCTTAGAAGGCACCTGCTCTGTCCTCTGAGCTACGGGGGCACGCTGTCTCGTCGATACCGGAGCCGGTCACACACGGCGTGGCGGCAGACGGGTCTGGCCCGCCAATGCGAGGGCAGGTCATCTGTGTGCGGCATCTCAGTCGTTTAATGATAAGCAGGTAACGCCCGACTCTCCACCGGTTTTCCTGCACTCTCCGGGATTTCAGACGAATGGCAGGCAAGAATCGGCGAGCGCCAATTCCCCTAACTGGCCGGAATCAAACGCCGCTACCAGATCAGGAAGAGAAACGCTCGCAGTCCAAACTATCCGAAGACGCCCTCATCCCTCAGCGACGCTATCTCAGCCGCCGAGTAGCCAAGCAGATCGCGTAAAACCTCCTCCGTGTGCTCGCCCAGGGCCGGAGCGCGCCTCACATCATCGTGCACGCCGCTGGTCCTGAATGGCGAGCCAACCTGCCTCAGCTTGCCAAAACGGTCGTGATCGGCCTCGATAACCATCCCCCGTGCCGCCACCTGCGCATCGTCCAGCGCAGCTTCAAGGCTGTTTACCGGCGCGGCGGGGATACCATCGAGGCGCTCCAGCCAATCCGCCGTCGTCCGAGTCGCAAACACGTTCTCCAACATCGGCAGCAGCTCGCCACGGTTCCTGTATCTGTCTGCAAACGTACTGAATCGAGAATCGTCTTTCAGTTCGCCAAGTCCCAGCCCATCCGCCAATCGCGTCCAGAAGACCTCCTTGGCACAGAAGACAGATATCCATCCGTCAGCAGTTCGAAAATTCTGCGCCGGCACGATCGTCTGGTGGGCCGAGTTTTCCATGCGTTCAGGCGTCCAGTCAGAATTCAGCTTCCAAGCCGCCAGGTACGTCAGCATCGAAATGCCGGTGTCGAGCAGCGCCACGTCAACATCCCGGCCAATACCGGTTCTCTGTGCCTCGAGTAGCGCCGAAACCATCCCCAGCGCACCGGCGAATCCTCCGGCGAAATCGATCAGTGAAACGCCGCTGCGAGTCGGCGGATCGTCCGGCCCGCCTGTGAGTGACATATAACCCGCATAGGCTTGGACCAGGGCGTCATATCCGGGCTCAGATGCCCTCGGCCCGGTCCGGCCGTAGCCAGAGAGCGAGCAAGTGACGACCGCCCGGTTCAGGTGCTTCAGGGCGTCATATGTCAGCCCGAGCCGCTCTGTCAGATCACCGCGTAAATTGTTGAACACAGCGTCGCACTTCGTCACCATTTGCTCGAAGACCTGCCTGCCGCGCTCTTTCCGCAGGTCAAGCAGCACAGACCGCTTGCCGCGGTTGAACGACTGGAAGTAGAGCGAGTCGCCGTCTTCTGCTCCGGGAGGCACGTAGCGAGAGATATCCCCGTCGGAACTCGGGTCTTCGATCTTGATCACGTCCGCACCCAGATCGGCAAGCATCATCGTGCCGAACGGCCCCGCGCCAAACTGCGAGATGGTGATGATGCGGACGCCGCTGAGAGGCGGATTCGGGCCCTGTGGAGAGGTCATAGCATTACGCAGTGCCACTGAGCGAGGATCATGCAGCCAGTGGGTTCAACCGCTTACCCGGTTTCGGCCTTCTCGATCTTGAACCAACGGCGAATAAAACCGATGCCGCCGGAGTTTGGCGTGTTGATCACCAGCGTCCCGGCGATCTTGTCGTGCCAACCCTGTCGCTTCGGGTCGAACACAGACCATGCGAGCCCGATTCCTGCCGCGATCGTCGCCACGAACCGGCCGACCATCTCACGCGGAATCGCAAGAGCGATGCCCGGATTGTGCCCCTCGGTGTCCACCACACGCAGTCCGGCGACCCATTTCCCCGGCGTCCGGCCGAAAAATCCGGTTGGCAGAACGAAATAGCCGAAGAGGATGAAGATGTCCTGCGGCGCTGCGTCAGTCGTCCAGACGGCGTCACCGAAAACCCGCTTCGTGAAGATGATGATCGAGTAGATGATGAGAGCATCGATGCCGAACGCATAGAGCCGCTTGAGCGGCGACGCGATATCGATCGGGTGAACTGTCGCCGGCTGTCGCCCATCGTCGTTTGCGGCTGAAATGGCGGGCTGAGTGGTTGCCGGGGGAGCCGGTACGCTACCCCGTTTTCGACGCCTGCGTCTTCGCTCTGCTGCTGAGATGTTTGGCATGACGCATGAATTGTAGAGGGTTTGCGGTGCGATATGCCGTCCTTGAGCGAAACGGCGTTCCCTGAGCGGAGCGATACGCGAGAGATCATTCGACTTCGCTAATGTTTCGCTCTGGAAGCCCATCACCCAATTGACCGCCGCCCACGCCATGCCTACGATGCCATCACCAATCACTCAACTCGAAAACAGGAGACTCCCATGAGGCTCGACGGCAAGGTCGCGCTCATCACCGGCTCGGCATCAGGCATCGGCGAGGTGTGCGCAACGCGCTTCGCAGAAGAAGGCGCTCGCATCGCCGCCGCAGATATCAGCGAAGACGGTGCCGTGAGGACCGCAGCGACCGTCACCGGGGCCGGAGGAGATGCGCTTGCAATCACCGGAGATGTCACCAGCAAGGCGGACTGCGAACGCATGGTCGCCGAGACCACGGATCGTTTCGGCGCCGTCGACATCCTGGTAAACAGCGCCGGCATCACGCCTCGCTACGTCTCCGCAGACGTTCCGTTCGACGAGAAATGGGACCGCGTTATCGACGTAAACCTCAAGGGCAGCATGCTGATGTCCTACTACGCCAGCGCAAAGATGAAAGAGCAGGGCAGTGGCGCAATAGTCAACCTGGCGTCGATCATCGGTCTGGTCGGCTATACGCACGGCCACGGGCTGAGCGACGGTTTCAATCCGTATCCCCACTCGAAGGGCGGAATCGTCCAGATGACGCGGGACATGGGCGTAGCGTTCGCACGGACCGGTGTTCGAGTAAACGCGCTCTGCCCGGGCTTCGCCTATACGGCTCTGACCACGTCTTTGACAGAAGATGCAGACACAAAGGCCAGGATAGAGGCGCTTCACCCGATGGGCAGGCTGGGCGAACCGATCGAGATCGCAAACGCGGCGCTCTTCCTGGCATCAGACGAAGCGTCGTTCGTCACCGGAACAACCCTGGTAGTGGACGGCGGGTATACGGCGCAGTAAAGGGGCGTCGCGATAGGCGGCTCGTCATTCCGAACTTGATTCAGCATCTCCCGTGAACCGGTCTCAAGGAGATTCTGAATCAAGTTCAGAATGACAAAACTTTCCTACTCCACCGGCTCAACAACGGACAGCAGTTTTCTGTCCTCTGCCAGGCGCTGAAAGTTGGACATTGCGAAACGCAGCGCCCGTTCGTTGCCCTCGGCCGTTCCACCGGCCCAGTGCGGCGTGACCACCACGTTCTCCATGTGAAGCAGCGGGTTCGACGGGTCGGTCGGCTCCTTCTCAAGCACATCCAGCCCTGCTCCGGCGATCTCACCGGCCTGCAGCGCCTTAATAAGCGCCGCCTCATCGTGGACCGGACCGCGACAGGTGTTGATGAATAAAGCGCTCTTCTTCATCAGGCCAAACTCTCGATCGCTGAACATGCCGCGGGTTGAGCTGTTCAGCGGCACATGCGCCGTCACGATGTCAGACCGCGTCAGCAGCTCGTCCAGCGGCGTTGCTACCGCGCCAAGCTCGGCATCCCGCCCCGGCATCAGCTCGACCACATCGTGATACAGCAGCTCCACGTCCCAGCCCTGGAGCCGCCGTGCGACCTGTCTGCCGATGTTCCCGAATCCGATTATCCCAACCGTCTTCCCGTTGATCTCGCTCCGGAAAGGCAACTGGTCAATACCGTCCCGCCAGTTCCCCTTTCGAGTGTTTTCCCACGAGTCCATGAGGCGTCGGTAGACCGACAGCATCAGCGACATCGCATGTTCAGAGACTGAGATGGCGTTGGAGCCGCCGTTGTTCGCCACCTTGATGCCAAGCTCACCCAGCCCACCGACGTCCACGATGTCGAAACCGGCGGTGAGCAGCTGAACCAGCCTGAGGTCCTTGCACTCGCTCGCCAGGTCGACCGGGACCCTCGCCAGCCACGGAATCACTGCACTGATGCCCTGCAGAGCCTCGATCAACTCACCACGGGACAGAGTCGGATTGATCAGCCGTGTCTCGATGCCCTCCGGCGCCAGATTCTGCATCAGTTCCCAGCGACCGCGATGTTCGGACGTGGTCAGGTTGGCCAGCAGCGCAACGATCGTCATAGATGTTCCTCAATTGTCAGTGGATAACGTTCGGTCATCTTGAACCGGGTTTGTGATGCGGCCACGTTTGTCATCTCGACCGTAGCGGAGAGATCTTACTGGGCACAACACTGAGCCGGCTCTTTCGAGCAATATGCGAACCACTCTACCGTTTATGCAGGCTCGCCCGAGAGATTCTGAATCAAGTTCAGAATGACAGAACCGTCCGTCGTGACAGCTATCCTCTCTCCCAGATTGGGAGAGGGTCAGGGTGAGGGTCGTTTCGTGCCGAAGATCAAGTTGATCTCATAGACTGAGCAACCCACCCTCTAACTCCCTCCCTGGCAGTGAGGGAAAATCCGCCGAACGAACAATTCGAGCACCGACAACCTTCCTCGAATTCGCAGCCTACGACCGCATTGCCAGGATTCGGTCTACCTCATTCGCGCTACCGATGTAGAGCGGTGTCCGCTGGTGAAGCTCAGTTGGAACGATGTCCAGGATGCGCTGCCTGCCGTCTGTCGCTTTGCCGCCTGCCTGCTCGATCACAAAGGAGAGCGGTGCCGCCTCGTACAGCAAACGCAGCTTGCCGTTTGGCGACTTGCTGTCTCCCGGATAGGCGAAGATCCCTCCACGCAGCAGGTTGCGGTGAAAATCGGCCACCAGCGCCCCGATGTAGCGGGCCGAGTAACCCTCGGATTTCAATTGTCCCACCCAGTCGATGTCAACCTGGTTCCAACGAGACGAATTCCCTTCGTTCGTCGAATAGACCTTCGCCCCTCCATCGTCCCTCAGGTCGGAGTCGGTCAGGATAAATTCGCCAATCGCTGGGTCGAGCGTAAACAGGTGAACGCCCGAACCGGTCGAGTAAGCCATCATGGTCGAAGAGCCGTAGAGCACGTATCCGGCAGCTTCAAGATCACGTCCCGGCTGGAGCATGTCCTCCAGCGCGTTCGAGCCTGATCCGGGAGCTGTCTTTCGGCGATAGATGGAGAAGATTGTCCCAATCGGCGCGGCGACATCGATGTTCGACGAGCCATCAAGAGGATCAAAGAGGACCACGTAACGGCCATCCTCGCCGTGCTCAATCGGGATCGGTTCTTCTACCTCTTCCGAGCCGATAGCGCAGACAAGACCAGTTGGCGTCAGCGCAGTGACAAACTGGGTATTGGCGATTGTGTCCAGCTTCTGGACCTGTTCGTCCTGAACGTTAATCTCGCCGGTGCGACCGATGATGTCAGTCAGCCCGGCGCGGTTCACATCCACAGATATGCGCTTGCCGGCCAGTGCAATGGCGTTCAGTAGCGCCGTGAAATCGCCCGTCGCCTGTGGATGGTCACGCTCTCGTTCGAGAATGAACTGGGTGATGGTCAACGTTCTCTGCGGCATCTTCTCTTCCCTAACTCGAAATCGGCCTCAAATCGGTCAAATCAGGCGATCAGGTTACGCGACTACACGTACATATCACGTTACAGGCGGTTACCGGTGGGTGAACCGTAAGTACAACATGAGATTAGCCCGATGGTGCGAACAGATCGGGTAATTGGGCATTGTCCGCAGACGGCAGTTGGCCTAATCTTTGGGAACAATTATCCCATAACACTGTGGGTACTCTTGCCAGTGCATCGCACGGCCTTCCATCGGACGGAGGACATATCAAATGGCTACAGAAACGGTAGCTCCCGCCACATCCCTTCACGAGACCGCTGCTGCCATGGTGCAGCCTGGCAAGGGAATCCTTGCGGCTGATGAGAGCACGGGCACCATTGCGAAGCGGTTCGACGCTATCGGTGTCGAGAACACGGAAGAGAACCGAAAGCAGTATCGTGGCGCTCTCTTTTCGACATCGGACATAGGCGACTATATCAGCGGTGTGATCCTCTTCGAAGAAACGCTGGCACAGAAATCAGGCGATGGCACGAGCTTTGTCGAGATGCTCAACCGAAAAGGCGTAATTCCCGGCGTCAAGGTTGACAAGAGCACCCACGCGCTGGCGGGCGCTCCGGGCGAAGTGATCACGGAAGGTCTCGACGGCCTTCGAGACCGGCTGAACACCTATCGCGAGCAGGGCGCAAGATTTACCAAGTGGCGCGCCGTCATCAACATTGGCAAAGATATCCCGACGGACTGCGCCATCGACACCAATGCTCATGCGTTGGCACGCTACGCTGCCCTGGCGCAGGAAGCAGGCCTGGTCCCGATAGTGGAACCCGAGGTGCTGATGGACGGCGACCACTCGATCGACCGTTGCCACGAGGTAACGGAGCTAACGCTGCGTCGAACGTTCGATGAGCTGCTCAGCCATCGAGTCTCGCTTGAGGGCATTGTTCTAAAGCCAAATATGGTTCTCTCAGGCAAGGACGCTGCAAACCGGGCGAGCGCGGCTGAGGTCGCCGAGCTAACAGTAAATTGCTTCCTTCGCACGGTACCGGCCGCAGTGCCGGGAATCGCATTCCTGTCCGGTGGACAGGGTGACGAAGAAGCCACGGTGAACCTCGACGCCATCGCAAAGTATGGCAAGGCGCACGGCGCTCCCTGGCAACTCACTTACTCGTACGGCCGCGGTCTGCAGGCTGCACCGCAGAAGGCGTGGGCAGGCAATCCGGAGAACATCCCGGCAGCACAGGCAGCGTTCCAGGAGCGGGGCAGGGCAAACGCCGCAGCCAGAGAAGGCAACTACGCAACGTAGGTTCGACTTATTGGAATCTGACCGGTTGCGGGCGCTGTCATCATCATGCCGGCGCCCGCTCTTTATCTCAGATTAACCGTGATTCGTCTTCCGGCATCTTCAGCGGTCCCCAGGACGGGTCTGGCCGCCACTCGGGCCACGGCTCATTAAACGGCTCGGAACGATTCTCCACTCTTTACAGGGCACCCAGCCCGTACTGCTTGAAATCTGTCGACTGATCCCTGTTGAACACACCGACCTCAACCAGCCTCGCAAGGGCGTCCTCGTCCTTCCACTCCCCGGTCCAATCAGGATTTACGACGATGTCGAGCTCGTAATCGATCACATCGAAGCCGTACTGAGCCCGCTCAAAGGGCGATTCGAGGTTCACGTACCAGCGGACGAAGCTGCCATCGTCCGCGCGCCACATCTTCCAGATTGAGTACGGGACGCCGGGATACATGATTCGCAGCACGCTGTAGCGAGACCAAACACCATCCCGGAACTTGCCGACCTGGCTTGCCTCAGGCGGCGCATTGCCCGTCCAGATCACCTGCTTGTAACCGCTACCGGCGGCGATGTAGAGAACGGTCCGCTCGCTGCTGTCCTCGACGACCCTGGCAACCGAGCCTCGTTCGGTACCCAGATCAGGATGGTAGTTGCGGAGCACAACCAGTTCGCCGGGCTCGTGATACATCGCCAACGTAATCTCCCTCCAGCGTCAATTACTCGAAAACAGCGACCTCTCTCTTCCCGGACCGGACCGCATGAACGCCTCTCGCAGGCGGTCCGCCTCCTCCTCCAGCATCGCAATTCCCGCCTGCAGCCTGTCGCCCAGCCGCTCCGGCTCGAGCAACCTCTGTAAAGACCGGTTCGATGCAGATGTCGCAATCATCCCCATGTAGTACGACAACTTCACCGGATCGGCCGGGATTTCGGGCTCAGCCCTGTAGACGCCCTGCGAGGCCAGCAACGTTCCGAGATACCGGCGTGTTGAATCATGCGACGCCAACGCGATCTCGTCCGACGCCATGTCCTCAGGGTCGTCTTCCAGCACATCCACCGTTGCGCTCAGGTAGGGCCTGACCCGGCTCTCCTCGATCAAACGAAAGCGGGACTCTCCGACGACTGTGATTGGAATGGCGCCACGACGCGGCGCTCCTATTTCGGTGATGTGCGCAACTGTGCCGACCTTGAATGGCTCGGCCGTGGGTCCTGTGTCTGTGCCGCTCTTGATCAGGACGATGCCGAACCTGCGGTCGTCGGCCATGCAGTCCCGCAGCATCTCCCGGTAACGCGGCTCGAATATCTGGAGCGCCGCTACTGCGCCAGGGAACAGGACCATGTCCAGGGGGAATAAAGGGAGAGACCGGCTCATGCGGCCGGAGTTTAACAGCAGCCGGTGCTAGACTCCGGCTACCAGAGACCGATAGCCGTGTCATCCCGACCAAAGCGGAGGGATCTGACCGTATTCATGAGGCCAACTGAGAGATTCTGGATTAAGTTGGCTTCGATGAAAATTCGCCCAATCGCCTCTCCCAATTTAGGAGAAGGTCGTTTCGGCTCGAAAGACCAACGTGACTCACTTGCACGGGCGACCCACCCTCTGACTCGCGCCCAGAGGGCACCTGAATCTGGGAGGTAGATTTACCGCCTCCACACAGCTTCTAACGATCTTGTCGGCAGAGCCGACTTTGTCCTGAGCGAAGCCGAACGGATTGATTCAGAGTGTGTTGGTGATCTCACGTTGTACGGTAAGATCCCTCCGCGATGGTCGGGATGACAAATCTTCACCCTCTCCCATCAAGAGTGAGGGAGATTCACAACTCCACGGAGACCTGCACATGCCTGATCCAGTTCGAGAGTCCGTCCAGAGCAAGCTCACAGACATCGTTGCGATGCGGCGCAAGCTGCATGCCATGCCTGAGACCGGCTTCAAAGAGACCGCCACAGCGGCCTATATTGCCGACCGGCTTAAAGCGGCCGGGCTAGAGGTTCACACCGGAATCGGTCAGACCGGCGTGGTTGGTGTCTTGAACGGCTCATCCGACGGTCCCTCGCTCATGGTCAGGGCTGATATCGACGGACTGCCGGTGATCGAAAAAACCGGGCTGGAGTTCGCATCCGAGAACGGTGTGATGCACGCATGCGGTCACGACGGGCACATAACGATGGCCGTCGCGGCCGCCGAGTTGCTGGCACCCATGAAGGACCGGCTCAAAGGCCGGGTGGTTTTCGCATTTCAACCCGCTGAGGAAATCGTCACCGGCGCACTTGCCATGGAGCAGGACGGCCTTTTCGACCGTTGGCAGTCCGACCGCGTGATCGGCACACACCTCTGGAATCAGTTGCCAACCGGGTTCGTCGGAGTCAACCGCGGCACCGTTTTTGCCAGCGCAGACGCCATTCGCATTGAGGTCACCGGGAAAGGCGGACACGGCGCCATGCCGCACATGACCGTTGATCCTGTGGCGATGGCGGCGCAGATCGTTTCGACAGCGCAGACCATCGTCAGCCGGGAGTTGTCACCGAACGAGATGGGCGTGGTCACGTTCGGCCAGATACACGGCGGTAGCGCTCCGAACGTGATCGCAGACAATGTGGTCGTGGAGGGAACTGTTAGGGCATACATACCGGAAGTGCGGGAGCAGATATTCGACTCGCTGCGTCGCATCACCGCCAACGTTGCATCAGCCATGCGAGGGACTGCCAGCCTCGAACACCTGTACGGCGCACCGCCGGTGATCAACAACCCGGGTGTGGCGAATTGGGTCTCCGGGATTGCGGCGCAGGTTGCAGGTGAGGAGAGCGTGGACGAGTCGCCGCCGGTGAGCGTTGGCGATGACATGGCAGAGTTCCTGAACCGAATCCCCGGAACCTACTTCCTGCTCGGCGCGGCGAAGGAGGGCACGGAAGGCCACCACAACGCGAGATTCGATTTCGACGAAGACTGCCTGCCGATTGGAACCGAGATATTCGTGCGGTCCGCATTGGACTACCTGAAGTGAGAAAACTCAACCGGCTGTGATCTTCCGCCTGAACAGCCAGCTTGATATCAGGAGCAGACCTGCGGCGTAGGCAGCCAGGATCCCAAGTTCCTTCCCAATGTCCGCAACGCCACCGCCATCCTGCAAAAGCGTTGCGAACGCGTCGTTACCCCAGGCGTGTGGGGTCACGTGAGCAATAGTTCGGAGTACGTCTGGGAAGATCTCCAGCGGCACCATGCTCCCACCGATCGCCGCGCCGCCGAGCCCAACCAGAAGTCCCACCGAAAGCGCCTGCTGTTCGCTCGTCAACACGCTTCCAACCAGCATGCCCGCTCCCGCGCCCACCAACGCAAACAGCAGCATGATCAGCACCGCAGCGACCGGGTTCCCCCAACCCACCCCGAACAGCAGTGCGGAGCCTCCCATGATGATCAGCCCCTGTAGCAGGCCGACCGAGTACCGCCCGAGCGCTTCGCCAAACAGCAAGGCGCGTGCCGAGGTGGGCGTCGAAAGCATTCGCCTCGAGATCCCGAGGTTTCGCGTCTCGATCAGCGCCACTGAACCGGTAAGTGATGTCAGGAACACGAACAACAAAAGTTCTGCCGATGCGCTCGCATCGAAACCGTCTGTATCAGTTATCAGGTCCTCACCGACGGTACTGAGAACCACGGTCAGCTCGGGCAGGCTCTGAAGAACGATCTCTGCCTGTTGCGTCGCCTCGTCGAGCGGAGTTCCGGCTTCACTCTGCGTAAACAGCGCTGCACGCAGCACCGCGCTCTCACGCGCCACAATGGCGTTCACGGTGGACCGTAACTGCGGCGCCAGGGTGTCCTGCCTGCCGAAGTACCGGACAGCGACAGGCTGGCCTCCTTCAGCCTGTGTCGTTATACCCGACGGAATCACGAGACCCGCCTGCACCTCGCCCCGGCTCACCGCATCAACCACATCGTCTTCGCTCCAGACAATTTTTATCTTTATGTCTTCCACTTCCCGGAGTGCAGTGACAATATTTCGGCTTCGTGGATCGTCAGACGCATCGAAGACGGCCACTTCCGGGGTGAAGCCTCCGCCAAAAACCGAACCGATCAGCAGGATCAGCATCATCGGCAGGATGATGACGAAGAAGATGTTCGACCTGTCTCTGAACAGGCGACGCAGGTTGTAACCGGCGATGATGATCGACTTCAAGGCCGCACCGTCTTTCCCAGTCGGGTAGCCGCAAGTGAACCGGTCACCACGGTGAACACGAGCAGTGCAACTACAGAGGGCCAGATATCGACGATCTCGCCTTCACTTTGCAGGTCGCTGAGGCCGCGTAGGAACCAGGCGTGAGGGGTGATCAGGCTGAGCTTCTGGATTACGCCGCCTGCCTGGGCAACGGGAAAGAAAGCCCCGCCGAGCATGCCGAACACCAGGGCCACCACCGACTGCGCGCTTCCTGCCTGCTCCAGCGTGTTGGCGAAGGATGCGATCAGAGCGGTGATCGCAACGGCGGCGATCACACCTATGACTATCAAGATGCCAACGCCGACCGCGCTCCCCCAGTCAGCGTCCAGCAGGTATGTCGAGGCGGTTGCCAGCACTGCCATGCTGACGATGCCCAGGATGAAGCCGGTGAGCAGCTTCCCCAGCAGAATCGCACCTTTCGGCGCGGGTGCCGCAAGCAAACGGCGCATCGTGCCCTCTTTCCTTTCTTCGAGCACACCGGTGATGCCGAACTGAACGGTGAAAAAGAGGAAGAAGACCGCCATTCCCGCGGCGTAAAAAGTATTGAGATCAAGCTCTTTGCGTGATGCCGAAACGTCTTCGACAAAGATCGGATCGGGGAACATCTCTGCTCGCTCCGCAAGCGAGACGAAATCCACGTCTCCCAGGTTCAGTGCAGCGGTCCCGACGGACGTCTGCACGGCTCGGACCTCGCTTATGAAACCTTCAGCGATCGACTGAGCGACCGATGTTGCGATCTGCTCATCGACATTGCCGATCACCTCGATCCCGGCAGTCTGGTTGGTAGTGATGGCGTTAGAGAAGCCGTCTGGAACGATAAATGTCGCCTGAACATCACCGTCGCCCGCCAGTTGCAACCCTTCACTGCGTGTCTCCTCGAACCTCAGCTCAACAACACCTGCACCTTCGAGCTGTTGCAGCCCCGCCCGGAATCCTTCGGTCACCGGACCTCCATCAAGATCCACCAGCGCATATTCAAATGTGAAATCATCACCGCTGATTCCGCTCAGACTCTGGGCGAAGATGAAGGTGAGTGCGAGAGGCACGACAAGGGCCAGAACAAGTGCCGACCTGTCACGCAGGCGCTGCCTCAGGTCCTTTGCCGTTATCGCCAGGGCAACACGAAGCATCAGTCCCTGAGCGCCTTCCCTGTCAGGTGGAGGAACACAGCCTCAAGATCGGGCTCGCTAACGTCGATGCTGCGGACCAGCACTCCGGCTTTCGTCAACGCTGCGAGAAGCTCCGGGAGCACATTTCGTACGTCATCCACGATCAGGCTCATGCTCTGGTCGGAGACGCTGGCTTCCCGGACATTTTCCACCGACCTGACAGCCACAGCGCCGGCCTCAAGGT
>JAJCYX010000396.1 GCA_029262715.1 Chloroflexota bacterium | reverse complement strand
GGTCCAGCGCTCTCTCAGGGTCTGTTTCGTTGGCCGAGACGGTTGAGATCGCGCTCACGAGGTCGTCCTGTGTGACCGCGCCGTCAATCAGGATTCGGTCAACGATTCGAAGGGCTGTGCGGCGTACCGAGGTCAGGGTTGGCGCGCCAGCGAACATGAGCACCAGCAGCGCTCCCTGGATTGGGCCGAGCGCTTCGCTGTTCGGGGCCAGCAGGTTTAGACCGGTCAGGATGGTGCCGTAGACCATGATGATGGCGGCCGTGATGATTGCGTACGCAGCACCACGATGGAACAGACGCCTTATGCCCATGAGGTCATGTTTGGCTATGGCATAACCGAAGGAAACCGGAATGAGGATAATGCCGATGACAGAGATTTCGCCGGTCACGATTTCATCACCTGCCACCAGCTCAGGGATGATGCTTAACCATATGAACGGAACCACTCCGATGACTGTTCCGAGGGTGATGATTCTGAGTTGCACCTGGTGTTCACGGTCTGCGGTGCGGAGCCGATAGACCAATACGCCGATACTTCCGACAAACGCCAGCATCATTAGAAGCAGCATGCCCGTGCGTAACACGGAGAATAGATCGAGAGTGCCTGATGCGGTTAGCGCCCAGGGACTGGCAATAAGGAGAGCTGCGAGTAGCCACAGTTCCGGAATCCACGCCCTGACTGAAAAGCGTCGGACCGCATTTTCTGCGCTATCGATTCCGTTTACGGTGCCAATTACGGCAGAAGATCGAGCGAAGTTCACGAAGAACCCGAGGAACGTTATCGAAGACACGTAAAGCGCAGCACCTATAGCAAGCCGGCCCCACGGGTGACTTGCGACTGATGCAGGTCCTATAGTGAGGGCGATTGCACCAGCTAAAGCCATGTAAGCGAACCCGACCGTATTGGTCGAGCGTCTCGCTCGTACGTATATAAGCGCTGCCATGATGGCGAGAGCCAGACCGACGATGTTCAGGCCGATACTCTTCTGGATAAGCGATGCGGTCGACTTGAGCACCTGAACGTGAACCAGGTTTTCTCCCGGTTCAGAATCTGCAGAGCGGTATGTGACGGTCTCGATATGTTCACCGCCAGTGAACGCCTCAAGTGCCGGTTTACCGTTGATCAGCTCGGCTACATCGCCCTCGCGTGCACCCTTCGCCCAGAGCTGACTACCCGGATCAAATTCGGTGAACACAAGCTCGCTGCCGGTCGCCTGTAATGTGGCACCGGATGAAGGAAACGCGGAGATGCCATATACGCCACCGGCGAATGCGGAGACATATGTGACGATCAGTAGGACCCAGGTTATCTGGCGGACTTTGGCCCTGACCAAAGTTTCCATACAGAACTCTCTCGTCCGTGGGTGAAGACAGCGCCTAAGGATCGACGTTACCTGCGTGAATAGTTGATCAAGTAGGCGCATTCACCAGAAATCCAACCGGTGATCTGTGCGTACTTGTTGGTGTTGACTCTCATCAGACGGCGAGCGAGTGCAGGGCTGGAAGAATTGAAAAAGCCTGCAAAAGAGGCATGTCGGTTTGACCGAGGCTTGCTATTGGGGACCAGTGGTCTCAGCAGCGTGCAATGACGCGGAAACAGACTACGAAACGTAGTGGGACGTCCTGAATCCGCAGTCTTGGGTATGCTGCGGCCACCTGAATCAGTGTTAAGTCATCGTAAGTTCACTGATCTGCTACTCAATACCGTGTAGACTTCTGCACTCAGCACCGGTCTAAACCGTGTATAAGTTCGCACCAAATTCAGTAAGGGATCTGGAGGAAATATCAGTAATGCAGGATAACCTGGCACCTGAACGCCCATTCGACTACTTAATTATCGGGGCTGGTCCCGCCGGTCTACAGCTTGCCTACTATCTTGAATCGAACTCGAGGTCCTACGCGATCCTGGAGTCGGGTAGTAGTGCTGGTACGTTTTTCCAGAAGTACCCGCGCCACGACCGGCTTCTTTCGATAAACAAGATTTACACCGGTCATGACGATCCGTGGCTGAACATGCGGTGGGACTGGAACTCTCTTCTTACTGACGATCTCAGTGTGCAGTTCACTGACCAGACTGACGAGTACCTGCCGTATAAGACGGACATGACCGCTTATCTGGAGCGCTTCGCGGCTGTCGGTAACCTGAACATCATCTACGACACCGAGATAGTTAATGTGTCGAAAGACGACCGGTTTCGGCTCAAGACTGCTAACGGCGAAACATACTCAAGCAACGTGCTTGTTGCGGCAACCGGCGTAAGCGTACCGAACGTCCCCGACATTCCTGGAATAGAGCTGGCTGAAAACTACGTTTCCGCCTCGGTTGACCCGAAGGATTTCAGAAATCAACGAGTGCTTATTCTTGGCAAAGGGAACTCGGCGTTCGAAACGGGCGACAACCTGATTCCGACCGCTTCTCTGATTCACATCATCAGCCCTCAGCCTGTGCAGATGGCGTGGAAGTCGAACTTTGTCGGTCACCTGCGGGCGATCAACAATGTCATGCTCGAGACATACCGACTGAAGTCGCAGAATGCTGTCCTTGACGGTGAGGTGCTGGAGATATCGAAGGTGAACGGCGAATACTCTGTGAAGATCGGGTATAGCCACGCGAATGATGAGATCGAAGAGATCTTTTACGACCGTGTGATCGTCTGCACGGGGTTCAAATTCGATAACTCAATTTTCGACGATAGCTGCAGCCCGAAGTTGATGATCCAGGACCGGTTCCCTGCCCTGACATCCGAGTGGGAATCTGTGAACGTGCCAGGACTTTATGTTGCGGGCACCCTCATGCAGTCACGGGATTTCAAGAAGACGCAGTCCGCCTTTATCCATGGCTTCAGGTACAACGTGAAGATGCTGGCTTCCGTGTTGGAGAGGAATCATGAGAACGTGTCTCTTCCATTCACCCAATTCTCGACCTCTGCGGATGACTAGA
>JAJCYX010000395.1 GCA_029262715.1 Chloroflexota bacterium | reverse complement strand
GCTGATCATCTCGCCATTGGCAACGAGTTTCCAGGCCTCCTGCTCAGTGACGAAACGCGCTTCGGAGATCGATTCGTTGGCGTCGAGCTTGAGGTTGTTCTCTGCGTCTTCTGGGAGGTCGATGACGACCGTGTTGTGCTTGATGCGGAAGAAACCAGCGTCTGACGAGAAGGTGCCGATGATGCGAGGATCGGTTCCAGCCAGCCCGGTCTCTTCGGAAAGCTCCCGCACACCGCATTGCTCGGGGGTTTCGCCAACTTCCATCCCGCCGCCGGGGAATTCCCACGACCAGCGATCAGGCACATATCTGTGGACCTTGATCATCAGGATTCGGCCGTCCGGCAGGCGGGGAATGACCATTGCGCCGCCGCGGCCATCTCCGCGCTCGGCCCACGAGTAGGTTCCGACGTTGCCGTTGGGATGCTCGATGTCGTCGTCGTAGAGCCGGACCCATCGATTCTCGAAGACGATGTTCTGTTTTATGCGTTTGATTGGCACGGCGAGATGTTATCCGAGCAGCGGCTTGCTGCGTTTTGCGGTGTGGCATTGGTGGTCGATCAGCAGAGAGGTGACCGTGTTTGCCCCGCTTCCCCGGGTCCTTCGCACCCGCTCAGGACGAAGGTGGGTGGCACAGCCACTTTTTCATTTCAGCAGCTACCGGTGAACCACCGGAAAACGCCGCATGCGGCCTCTAAAGCGTTGATGATGCGATCATGCCGCCGTCTACGAGGATCGTCTCGCCGTTGACGTACTCACCGAGTGACGATGACAGGTACAGCACCGCGTTCGCAATGTCTGATGGCAGGCCACCGCGCTGTGACGGAATGCGGCTCTTCATCCCGGGGTTCCCATCAATGTCATGCGGCGGGCCATCGATGTCATCGCCCTCAGCGGGTAGGCGGTTTGAGATGGCACCGGGTGCGATGCAGTTAGCGGTGATGTTCGTGCCTGCGAGGTCTACGGCCATTCCTTTGACCATGCGACGCAGGCCCATCTTGGCGACGCCGTATGCGGTCCAGTCTTTCATGGCGACGTAGGAGTGGACGCTGGAGAGGCAGATGATGGAGCCGCCGGTTTCCTGGGCGATCATCGACTTTGCCGCGCGCTGAGATGCGAAGAAGTAACCCTTCAGCGAAAGGTTCATCATCCTGTCCCAGTACGCCTCATCGGTGTCGAAAAATGGTCTACTCTGGTCCGGGAAGATGGCGTTGTTGACAAGAATGTCGATGCCGCCGTGCTCTTTTTCGAAGGATTCGATAACGGCGTTGACGCCTGCGACGCTGCTGACATCTCCCTGGTGGACCGATGCGTTGACGCCACTGCGCCGGGCTACCTCTGCGGAGGCCTGTGTTACATCGTCGTCAATAAGGTCGTTCAGGCCGACATTTGCGCCCTCTTTGGCGAGCGTGAGTGCGATGCCGCGGCCGATGCCTTTGCGAGATCCGGTTATCAGTGCACGTTTTCCATCTAGCAGTCCCATAGTTGTAATCTCCAGCGGCAGCAAGGCAGCAAGCTGCGTTCTCTTTGTGTCTATTTGTCATCCCGACCGAAGCGGAGGGATCTGAGCGTTGTCTCCTAGCCGCCCGAGAGATTCTGAATCGACCCCTTCGACATCGCTCACGGCTGGCCCAAAATGGCGGCCATTCTCCCTCCCTCGGGTGTCCTCTGGGCGCGAGAGAGTTAGAGGGTGGGCCGGTCGATCTGTCATGCTGAACTTGATTCAGCATCTCCCTGAAACTAGTCGTAAGGAGATTCCGAATCAAGTTCGGAATGACAATAAGACGAAACGACCCTCACCCTTATATCCCTCTCCCAATCTGGGAGAGGGGAAATTAACAAGATGCCAACCGGGCCGACACGATCGAATTGTCCCCGATGCTCCGGCTCGCAATATTAGCTGGCATCGGCCGGGGCCGATACTCGTTCGATGGCCAACTGCGCCGCCTGCTGCTTTTGTTGCGCAAGATCAGGGACATCGTATTCACTGGGGCCTCCAGAGTCTGCGCGGCTGGCGAACAGCAGCACTGCCCGTGAGACGGTCATGTCGGTCACCTGCTCCACGCACCACGCATACGCGCCCATCTGCGGCAGGTACGGCTCTGCTGCCTGCTCGATGCTACCGCCGTGGTCTCTGTCTGTCTTGTGGTCGACCACCGTGACAGAGCCATCTTCCTCGATGAACATCAGGTCTATCTGGCCTTCGAGCTGGCCCGCCTGATTGGGGAGTGGTGCTGCGACCGAGACCTCACGCCACGCCTGTCCGCGTTGTGCCGCCGCCGTGGCCCTTGCCATCGTTTCGGTCTTGAGCGCTGCTGCGGCGAGGCTTGTGACCCTGTCGCTGTCAGCCACGTCATGCTCTTCGGCCATGCGCACGGAAAGCGATGTCAGGTCGGCGTCTGTCCATCCACTGAGGTCGATGTGCTGCAACACGGCATGTACCGCTCGCCCCAACTCAGTTGCGCCGAGACCCGGCTTTGCAGGCTCGTCGTCGAGCTGGGGAGCGGTCACCTTTGGGTCCGGTGTGAAGTGCGATCTTTCCGGCTTGAGATCGGTCGGCGTTGTGTAGCTTCGTCGAGACGCAGTGGCGACCAGTGCTGCGCGCTCTGAGGTCCATGTGTCACGATCTTGCACGGATTCACGCTGCACGGGATTCTGGGATTGACCAGGCGATTGGCGGCCGGGATACGACCACTGTTGCCACAGGTCTTCGTTTCCTTCCAGGTGCTGTTCGATCTTCGGGACCAGCGCTTTTTTGGCTGACTTGCCGCGGTATCGGCTGACCAGCAGGTGGTCTTTTGCGCGTGTCGCCGCGACGTAGAGAAGTCGCACGTCCTCGAGGTCGCCCTCGGCGGCTTCCTGTTCAACCGCGTCGTCTGCGCCCGCGGTCCTCAGCCCCACATCTTTGCTGCCCAACTGAACTTCAAGCTGCGCTGGAAGCTGCGCCAGTTGTGGGTTTTGACCGGTAGCAGGCGAAGGCGATCGCAGCATTCTCAGTTGAACTGAGTCGGTGTTGTTCTGGCCGCCGGTTGCTGAAGTTATGACCACTATTGGGAACTCCAGGCCCTTCGCTCCGTGGATCGTCATCACCCGCACGGCGTCACTGACCGCGCCCTGCGAGACGCGCTCAGGCATCTGCGCGTTCTCTTCAGACTGGCGAGCCAGCCATCGAGTGAAGTCACGCAGCGTGATGCTTCCGGTTCCGGACGCCGGGTCTGAGAGCGCGTTCGCAAGCTCGACCACGAGGTCGAGGCGGCGCGCTCGCTCCGGGCCGAGTCGTGTCAGCATCGACTTCTCTCGCAGCCTGCGCTCTCGGATGAACGTCTCGACAAGGGTTGCGGTGTCCATCTCACGGCTCAGCGTGTGGTATCGCCTCAGCTCGGCAAACGCGGATGCAACCGGTTCTGGGGAATCGGGCTGATCGCCGTCCAGGTACGAGAATCTGCCGCCTGCAGCTTTCCAGAGCAGCAGATCGGTGTCGGTACAGGTGAAGGCAGGTGAGCGGATTGCGGACAGGGTGGCAACCTGGTCGGCGGGGTCGTCGATGGCGGTCAGGCTGGCGTGAAGATCACGGATGTCTTGCGACGTGAAGAGTGGTGCCTGGCTATCGAAAACATACGGCACGTTTTTGCTTATCAGCGCGTCTTCGAGCACATCAATGT
>JAJCYX010000394.1 GCA_029262715.1 Chloroflexota bacterium | reverse complement strand
ATTACTTTTAGCGATGAAATTGAACCTGTTTCGACCGGGCAACATTCGCCATCACATGTGATCAACATCAGCCCGGCACTTGCCATAAAATCCGGTTAGATACCGAGGGATGTCAACGTGCGAACCGGAAATCTCATGTCTGTCCATCAAGCTTGAACAACTCAGGAGGACACTATATCCATCTTGAGAAAGCCATTTCCTCAGCTGCTCACTGCGCATGACAGCCCGAAGACGCGCAGATACCTGATCGCGGCCTTCTCGCTCCTTTTCCTGCTCGCATTCCTTTCGTTCCTATCTACTCTGCTGATTCGCGGCAATATTCTCACGACCGGCTTTTACATCGATGCGCTCGACGAAACTCGAGCGTTCGATCGCGTTTATGAAGACCTGCTGTCTGACCCCGAGTTAACCGACGACATCGAGCCGCTCTTCGGGTCTATCGGCGTCAACAGGTCTTATTCCGTCTCGACGCTTCGGTTCGTCGCTCCTCCTGACCAGTTGCGCACATGGTCACAGGAGGCGATCGACCGCCTCACGGCATATGTCAGAGGTGACGTGCCGCGTTATTCGGGTGAGATCGATCTCGCTGAGTTGATCGATAACCAGCGGTCAGCTCTGGTCACATACGTAGTGGCGCAACTTGTGAGTTCCGACGTTCAGCCTTCGGCATCACCGACAGAGTTCGAACAGAATCTTAATAAGTACGTCAGTGACCTGGCATCCGGCCAAATCCCCCTCACTATTCCTGTTGCGACCATCACACCAGACGCTGCCGAGCGCGTCACCAACGCAATTTTGCGGCCTCTCAATGCGCAGTCCGCGGACGCAATCAGAAACCAGGTGGAGACGTATGTTTCGGTCAACGACATCCTCGGCGCGCTCACGGTTGCGGTGCCGGAACTGCTGGAAACTGAGATTGAGCGTGCCAACCAGAGCCTGGTCGACTGGCTGGGAGGCGACTTGACGGTCGACCCCACAACGACGTTCGCCGACGTGGTGCAAGAGGGCGGGAACGTTGCAATACGAAGGCTGGACTCGCTACGCGAAACAGCGGACATACTTTCGCCGCGTTGGCTACCGTGGGTTTCGTTCGCGCTAATGGCCGTCGCGATCTCTGGCCTGATAGTGCTCTCCCGCGATAACGTCCGGCGACTGATGGCGACCGGATTTTTGTTTGTCGCAACCGGCGCTGCTATCTCTCTCATCGCACTGGCGTTCGGAGAATCGCTATTTGACCTGCTGGCAGGTCGCCCGTTTGATGACGCCTTCCGGGACGCGCCGCAGGGCTGGGGCCTTCCGCAGTCCGCCCGCGAACTGATCGCCGACATTAAGACAGCACTATTCTCCGATCTAGCTGAATCTGTGGCAATTGCCGGTCTCATACTCTTTTTAATAGGAGTAGCGGTGATCTTTGTTGCTCAACTCGTGATCCACTTGCCGGGCGCGGTGTTGGGCCGCTACGACTGGCTGCTGTCCAGGGAGGGCGCCCAGGTGATCTCGCTGATTGCGCTCATCGGCGCGGTGGTTCCTCTGCTCCTCCTGAATGAGCCGGATCGCGGCCCAGCACTCACCTGCAACGGCCATACCGAACTGTGCGACTTGCCGTACGACGAGGTGACATTCGCAGCGACTCACAACTCGATGGCCGCCTCCTCGGAAGGCTGGCTCTTCCCGTCGCAGGACGTTTCGATCAGGCAGCAGCTCGATGACGGAATAAGAGCGTTGCTGATCGACAGCCAGTACTGGCAGGAGCCGTCGGTGGCATTCAACCGGCTGGTGAACACGGAATCGGTCGGGCCTGAACTGATGAGTTACATCGAACCGCTTCTTTCGGGATTCGGCTCACCGCCGCCGGGCGCGTTCCTCTGCCATTTGACATGTTGGGCGGGGGCGATTGAACTTTCGAGAGCGCTGAGTGAGATCAGGCTATTCCTGGAGGAGAACGAAGGAGAGGTCCTGACGCTGATAATCCAGGACGCAATTACGGCTGTAGACACGGAGGATGCATTCAGGAATGCGGGTCTGTTGCCGTACCTGGTTGAGAAAGAGATCGACGAACCGTGGCCGACTCTCAGGCAGATGATTACGAGCGGGGAGAGGCTGGTTGTGATGGCAGAAGTCGGTTCTCCGCCACCGGCGTGGTACATGAATGCGTGGAGCGTCATGCAGGAGACTCCATTCGATGCGCAATCTGCTGATGTTCTGAGCTGCGCCGAAAACCGTGGGACCGCAGAGAATTCCCTATTCCTTATGAATCACTGGGTTAACCGCACGCCGCCTGATCGAGTTGACGCAACTCACGTCAACGGCAAGTCCAGCATCGTCGCCAGGGCGAACGAGTGCGAGTTGGCACGTGGGCAAAAGCCGAACTTCGTCGCGGTGAACTTTTACAGGCAGGGAGACCTGCTGGCAGCGACTGACGAACTGAACGGGCTGGGACTGGACTAAGGCGGCCGTTGCAACGAGATCGCGCCGCTGATTCCTGTATCCTCCAGCCTGTCGTCGCACCTGGCCCGTTTTAGCTCAGGTCGGCTGGCTGATCCACAGCTTCCTCCCTAACTTCATCTAAGGTGATTGCATATGAGAATCGAAGGCAAAATTGGTGTGATGGGCGCAGGAGCAATTGGCGGGTCAATCGCCGCGTACCTGGCTCGGGACGGATACGAGATCACAGTGATTGACCAGTGGGCCGATCACATCGATGCCATCCGCTCAGACGGCCTGAAACTGACCGATGTGAAGGATAGCTTCAGCGTGAATGTTGAGGCGCTGCACCTGAGCGATATGGGTGCCAGGGATATGCGGTTCGACACCGTATTCCTGTCCGTAAAGTCGTACGACACGAAGTGGGCCGCAACGTTTATCGAACGGTTCCTGAAACCGACTGGCGCGGTGTATCCGGCGCAGAACGGCATGAACGATGAAGCCGTCGCCGAGGTGGTGGGATTCAACCGTACGGTTGGCTGTGTTCCGACGATTAGCGCGGCGATCTACGACCCCGGCCATGTGATCCGCACAGACCCGATGCAGGGACTGGGTTTTCATGTTGGCGAACTGAACGGCTCGATTACTCCGAGGGCGCAGGCGGTTGCCGATGCGCTCAGAGTGATAGGTCCGGCTGATGCCACATCGAACATCTGGGGAGCGCGTTGGAGCAAGCTGATCGCCAACGCGACCGGTAACGCGCCTTCGGGGCTGATTGGCCCGAACCCCGAGAATATGACCGCCGACCAGAAAGAACTGCTCAGTGTGCTACAGGTTGCTATCACGGCAGAGACGCTGCGTGTCGGAACCTCGCTGGGCTTCGTGTTCGAACCCCTGTTTGGACCTCTTGGCGGAGTGCCGCAAGAGGAGTTCATCCAGGCGACTACTGCAGCGCAGTACCAGGACCTGAAGGCGAAGGTGGATGCGGTCCCTTCTGACGGCGCTCTGGGCCTGACCGATGAGCAGGTCAAGCGGCTTGGCGCTCCGGGCCGGGCCTCGCTACTGCAGGATGTGATCAAAGGTCGTAGAACCGAAGCGAATTACCTGAACGGTTACATCGTTGAAAAAGGCCAAATTGCTGGCGTAGCAACACCTGTCAACGGCGCTGTCACCGACGTCATGAACCGGGTAGACAACGGCGACCTAAAGCCAAGCCCAGACAACGTGGACCTACTGCGGGCGAGTTTGCCTGGATAGGTGACAGTAGTTGGAAGTGAGGACTGCCGATGTTCGTGCCGCGTTTCATTCAGGAAATAACGCCCGAGTGGCTTACTGAAGCGCTCAGGCTGAACAGCGGATTCGCGGACACCAGAGTCTCGTTTATCGAGTCTCAGCCTATCGGAGAGCAGGGCGTCAATGGTGATCTGTTCAAGTTAAACCTCACCTATTCGAACCAGGGCGATGCTCCAGACAGCATCGTGGCCAAAATCCCGGTACAAAAGAGCCTGTTCGACCGTTCACAAGCGAACTGGATCAATCGGCGTGAAACAGCCTTTTATCGCCAGATGGGCCCTGACGTCGGTATTCCTGTTCCGACGGTCTACTTTGCTGAATCCGATGAGGATCGGGACGCCCACACCGTGTTGATGCAGGACCTGACTACCTCCAGCATCGGGGATGATGAGACTGGGCTTTCTGAAAAGCAAATCGGTATTGCCATCGACACCTTGGCTCAATTACATGCGAAGTGGTGGGACGATCCAAAACTGAACGACTTTGACTGGATAATTCATCCAGAAAAGGAAATCCAGTTCACCGCTGAGCAGGCTTCAGTTATGTGGCGGCCGGGTCGGGAACTCGTGGTCGAAATCTACGGCCCACAGCTCGCCGAGTTATGCGATTTCTGGATTGACAATTACGATCAGATTCGAACAAGAATGGCGCAGTCACCGTTCACTCTATGCCATGGTGATTATCGGGCTGGCAATCTGTTTTTTAACGAAGACAATGGCGCGTCAACCGTTGTGGTCATCGACTGGCAAAGATCTACCCGCTCTAAAGCGGTCAGGGATCTCGCATATCTACTTGCTACTGCACTACGCGGCCGGACCGCGAAGCAACAGGCCGATGAGCTTGTTGAAAAGTACCACCGCAATCTCGTTGAACGGGGGGTCAGTGGATACCCATTAAAAAATCTACTCTCCGACATTCCTCTAGGGCTTGGCCTGTCGGCTTTTGCGGTAATGGTTTTTAGTAACGGGCGACCAGATCCTCGCGGATACTTGCAGTCATCCTGGATAAATGGAGTGCTACAAATGGCGGAGGCGTACGGCACCCTTGACGCGCTGAAACGGCATTGATTGCATGCGCCGACTCCGCCCTCACCGGGGGTAGCCGAGTGACCACATATATGCGCCTTCCATATAGGCAGCCCCTTCCCAACGCACTGTGAAATCCAGCGAGCCGGCTGGCTTGTGCCCTTACCGCACCATCTGGCTGAAGATCGGCTCTAGTGTCTTTCTTGCCTCACCGGAGTCCGCCGTGTCACCCTCGTCGAAAATCGCCGACTCCTCCTCCGGGTCGGTCGACAGGTCGAACAGGCGGCCATCCTCATACAGCTTCCATCGGTGATCGCGTAAGAAGCGCGAAGCCGGACGCTGCACACGGCCGCTCATCGGCTCAAAGTGGAAGAACAGCCAGTCGTTCGGGTCGCCCTGCTCACCCTTCAATTGAGGCAAGAAAGATCGGCCATCGATCATGTAGCCCTCTGGAACAGGCACACCGGCAGCTTCCAGAATCGTCGGCAGGTAGTCACAATTGTCGATCAGGTCGGACTGCACAACAGACTCCGGAATCGTTCCCGGCCAATTGCAGACCAGCGGCACGTGCGTCCCACGATCCTTGGTTAGCCCCTTGCCACCGCACACCTCGGTGTGGCTGTGCATGATCGAGCAGACTTCGGCAGGGGAGCCGTTGTCACCGAGGTAGATGATGAGCGTGTTCTCTCGCTGGCCAAGCTCCTCAAGTCTGTCGACAACCTTGCCAATCAGCTTGTCGTGGTACTCAACCATGTCCTTGTAGTACTTCGCATCGTCCGGCCAGTTCTCCAACTCGTCCCAAGTCCGACCGCCAAGAGTCTTGTTTGAAGGTGGGTCGAAATCACCGTATTCCGGCGAGTCAGGCGTCGGCTCAAGCGGCCTGTGCGTCAGTGCCATCGGCCAGTAAGCGAACCACGGATCATCCTGGTTGCGCTCTGCAAAATCCATGATGAAGTCGGAAAAGATGTCGTCGCCGTACTTGTCCTTCGTGTCTTCACGGAACTTGCCGTTCTCGTAGATGATCGGGTCCTTGTAGCGAGAACCCTTCTCCTCGGTCTGGTGCGGGTGCCAGACGCAGAACTCGTCAAACCCTGCTTTTTCGATTACCTGGCCGCGGTTTCTGTATTCGGACATTTCGTCCAGCGGATTGTAGGAGTACAGCTGCCATTTACCCGAGATGCAAGTCTTGTAACCGGCGTCTGAGAAGAGGTGCCCGAATGTGACTTCATCGGGAGCGATGAGGCCAAAGCCGATGTAGTTTCGGAAGTTGTACTTGCCGGTCATGAGCGAAACGCGGGTCGGTGTGCAGAGCGGCATGACATGGGCATTTTCGAACCGCATTCCCGATGCAGCGAGACTGTCAATGCGCGGCGTTGCGTAGGAGGTTCCGCCGTTGCAGCCAATCGCCTCGTAGCCAAGGTCGTCGGACATGATGAGCAGGATGTTCGGGCGTTTAGTCGAGTTCGTAGTCATGCTGTCTTCCGTGGCGAGATTCTGGATGCTGTTTTGGAGTTCGGTGATACCTGCAGGGCTTTCCGGCCCGACGCCGACACAGATTGCATGCACCGGAGCGCGAAATCAAGCGGAGAGGCCGCATGCGGCGTTTTTCGGTGAGTCACAGGTGACCGTGAATCGCTGGTATGGCGCATGCTCAATTGAGAAGTAGCCGCAACCACCTTCGTCCTGAGCGGGCGCGAAGGACCCGGTGGGTGGGGCAAACTCAGACACAAGTCTTGTCATCACCGGGACACGTCGACTGTTGTATTCCACAGCAGCAACCTGCGTTTTCTTTGTCATCCCGACCGAGGGCACCCGCTTGCGGGTCCAGGGATCTGAGCGGCGTGCCGGGTTTTCTGGTGTCGCGCGGTTACCCGAGAGATTCTGAATCAAGTTCAGAATGACAATCTTTCCCTCTCCCAATCTGGGAGAGGGATAAAGGGTGAGGGTCGTTCTCTCTTGACCGAGAGAGCGGTTCCATCCGCCGATCACCTGATGACCTCGACAAACCCAATCAAGTTCAGAATGACAAGCGTCTGCCGTCCCAGGCCTGCCGAACTGTCCCATCCCGGCCTACGAGCAGTTACCCTGCGGTCGAATACCGGAAACGAGCGTGAGTTACCAATATCGGAACCAGCATTTCCAGCGAAACAAAACACCCAACGAGAAACACCATGCAAACAGCTACCAGGGACGTTCTCTACTACACACACTCAGGCTCAAATCCGCCGACCATGACGGTCAAACCCGGCGAGTGGTTCGAAGTTGAAACGCAGATGAATCGCGGGCCTGACGCCGCAGTCGTGCCGGACGACATCCGAGAGCTCTACAACCAGTACCGCTCCGACACTCAGCCCACAGACCGCGGAAACGCAGCGTCGGGAGCCATCATCGTTGAAGGAGCACAGCCGGGGCAGGTCGTCACGGTTCACGTCGATACCATCGAAACGCATCCCGTTGGCTGGACTCGCTACGCAGGCAGCACCGGCGCGATGCCCGGCTACCTCGGCCCCAGCAACATCGGACCGCAGTTCCGAATCGTTCGCATAGAGGACGACCGGATCATCTGGAACGATCGCCTCTCTCTGCCTAAAGAGCCGATGATGGGTGTCATAGGCGTTGCGCCCGCCAAGGACGAGGCGCGCCACAACGGCTGGGCTGGTGAATGGGGAGGGAACTTCGACATCCAGGAGGTAACAACCGGTGCGAAGCTTTCAATAGCCGTCAACGTTCCAGGAGCCTTGCTTCACGTTGGTGACATGCATGCCCGCCAGGGAGACGGCGAGATATGCGGTGGTGGTGGAATCGAAACGGGCGGCAAAGTGAAGTTGATGGCAGAGCTTGGCCCGAAGCCCGCCGAGATGACGTGGCCGCGCATCGAAAACGACACTCACATCATGACGACAGGGCAGGGCAAACCGGCTGAAGATGCTTTCCGTATCGCACTATCGGAAATGATTCTGTGGCTGGAGGCCGACTACAACATGTCGCAAGGTGAGGCGTTCATGTTCCTTGCGCAGGTGCTAGAAGCCCGCGTGACGCAATTCGTGAATCCCAGCTACAGCTACGTTTGCAAGGTCAACAAGGAGTACCTGCGATGACACTGAAGGTTGGTGGGATCACATTCGATGCAGAGGACCCCGCAGCGCTGGCTGAGTTCTGGTCAAAGGCCACGGGAGTTGCGGTTGACTCTGCCAGCCCTGAGTTCGCTCGCCTCACGCCCGACGATTCGATTGGTAGCTTTTTCTTCAGTAAAGTGCCTGAAAGAAAGACTGC
>JAJCYX010000393.1 GCA_029262715.1 Chloroflexota bacterium | reverse complement strand
TGGACGCCTCGTCCATCAAGTTCGGCCCCGGCATGACCCACGAAACCGGTTTCGAAGCCCTGCGTTTCGGCTGTACTCGGGTGATGGTCGTCACAGATCCGCGAGTCGTAAAGCTCGAGCCGGTTGCGAACGTCATGGCATCGCTAAAGGCCGCCGGCATTGAAGCAGTGCTGTTCGACGGATCACGCACTGAGCCGACAGACGCCTCGTTCCAACAGGCCATCGACTTCGCCCAGAAAGGGGACTTCGACGGCTACGTCGCTGTCGGCGGAGGCTCCAGTATCGACACTGCCAAAGCCGCCAACCTCTACGCCACTTACCCGGCCGATCTGCTTGCTTACGTCAATGCACCGATCGGCCGTGGCGAGCCTGTCCCCGGCCCGCTGAAACCGCTGATTGCCGTGCCAACTACCGCAGGCACAGGGAGCGAGACAACGGGTGTTGCTATCTTCGATCTCGTAGAGATGGGAGCCAAGACTGGTATAGCGCATCGCTCGCTTCGCCCAGTCGTGGGCATCGTTGATCCTGAAAACACCAGCACGCTACCACCAATGGTCGCAGCTGCCAGCGGCTTCGACGTTCTCTGCCACGGACTCGAAAGCTACACAGCACTACCGTTCAGCCAGCGTGAAGCGGCCGAATCGCCGCAGATGCGCCCCGCCTACCAGGGCGCAAACCCCATCAGCGATGTGTGGTCACTGCGGGCCGTTGAGATGGTGGCGCAGAACCTGGTGCGTGCTGTAACCGATCCATCCGACACAGAGGCACGCAATCAGATGCTGCTCGCTGCCACCTTCGCCGGCGTGGGCTTCGGTAACGCCGGGGTTCACCTGTGCCACGGAATGTCGTATCCGGTCTCCGGTCGGGTGAAGGAGTTTTGCCCCGACGGTTACCCGCAGGATGAACCCATCGTGCCGCACGGTATGTCGGTGGTCCTCAACGCTCCCGCTGTATTCAGATGGACCGGGTCAGCCGGGCCTGAGCGCCATATGCGAATGGCGCAGGCGTTGGGAGCAGAAGTGAGCAATGTCGAACCTGCAGACGCCGGTGACCTGCTCGCCGAGCGAGTGATTGGCCTGATGCGGGCGACGGGGATGCCCAACGGCCTGTCAGCAATTGGCTACGGCGAGGATGACGTGGATATGCTCGTAGAAGGCACTTTGCCCCAACACCGCGTCACGAAAATCTCGCCCAGACCGGTCGACGCTGATGCACTGAAAACCCTGTTCTTGAACTCGATGACCCTCTGGTAGCAGCAAGCTGCGCTTCCCGGTGGTTCATAGGTAGCCGATCGAATGAATGCACGGCAAACCTCCCTTCGTCCTGAGCCGGTGCGAGGGACCTGGTGGGTGGGGCGATCCATCTGCCGTCGTTCTATCCATGAATAAATAACCGCCGAAACATGTCATCCCGACCGCAGCGGAGGGATCTGCCCGTTGCAGCACTAGAACCGATTAATGCGGAGATCCTTCATCTACGTCATGTCCAGTCGTTGGCCCACGTTCAAGCCGGAGTGGAACGACCTGTCGATGGAATGGGAACTGCCTGGGAATGTGACCAGTAAGTTCCCTCCGCTGCGGTCGGGATGACATGCGTTGCCGGGTGTTTGCTTATGGAGCGGTAGGTGCTCGACGGGGTCGCCCACTCACCAGATCCTTCGCTCTAGCTCAGGACGAAGCGCATTCTTCCTCCCGAAGACGGGAGGGAGTTAGAGGGGTGGGTCGTGATCCCTGAATGACCGCGCAGCTGCAGCACGCGGCCGCCGTAAAAATGAAATAATCCGCTCCACCACCTACCACGGCAGCATCCCAGGAACCAGAAATTGAAAATCACCGATCTCAAGTGCGCAATCATCGGCAACAATCCAGTCGTTCGCATCACTACTGACGAAGGCATCGACGGCATCGGCGCGGGCGAGGCATCCAAGCCATATCTCAAGCCTCATGTCCTCTTCTACAAAGACCTGATCCTCGGTGCGGACCCGCGTGATGTCGAACGAGTCATGAGGCGAATAAGGCGCATGGGCGCTTTCAAACCATGGGGAACCGCCGTGAGCGCCATCGAAGTCGCTCTCTGGGACCTCGCCGGCAAAGCAGCGGGGCAGCCAATCTACCGGATGCTCGGTGGCAAAGTTCGAGACAAGGTTCGCGTCTACAACGGCAACTTTCGGAAGAAGATGAACAGTTACTCGCCGGAAGACATGGCTGCCAACATGCAGTGGATGAAGGACCTGCCGCAAAACTTCTCCATCATCAAGCAGGGCATCGCATTTCACGGTGCGATGGCGACTGAGGTTCCAAACTACTACTACGGCGATGTTGAGGGCGTTGACCGCTTCCCGAAACGCGGCAGGATGACCGAACGAGGCCTGAAGCACACGATTGAATCTGTAGAGGCGATGAAGGCCGTTCTTGGTGACGAGATTGGGCTTGCGCTCGACGTTGGTCCGGGAGTCATCCCGCAAGACGCATTGAAACTTGCGCAATCGCTTGAGCACCTGAACCTGATGTGGATGGAAGACATGATCACCGGCGACTACACGCCGTTTGTCACCGCCGAGCTGTACCGCGACGTTTCGATCAACACGACGACTCCCATTCACACCGGCGAGCAGATCTACCTGCGCCAGAACTTCATGGA
>JAJCYX010000392.1 GCA_029262715.1 Chloroflexota bacterium | reverse complement strand
GGGCGTCCACACATCGTGATAAATGACGTGTTCGGCAGATGGCAGTGGTCAAGGGGATACGTCGACAACATGGTTGATGCGCTTTTGTTGGTGCTGGAAAGCGATTCTGCAGCTGGCAAGATATTCAATGTGTGCGATCCGGATGCAATGTCGCAGGCGGATTGGATCAGGGCCATCGGAGTTGCCGCCGGATGGTCCGGCGAGGTTATCTCAACCTCTGAAGTGCCAGTTTCTGAAACAGAGGACTATCGACACGACTTCGTGATGGATTCAAGTGCGATACGAGAGCAGCTCGGATACAGGGAGAGCATAGAGACCGCAGAGTGGATTCGCAGAATGGTGGAGTGGCTGCGAGTCAGCCCGCCACCACCAGAGCGAGCAGAAGCGATTCGTTCAAGCGCAAGGAGCTTTGACGAAGAGGACCAGATTGCGCGGCAAGCCGTGTTTTCCGATGAGACACGAGTTGATGATCGATAGGAATGTAGGCGTATGTGCGTCATCCTCCCTCCCTACGGGAGGGAGTTAGAGAGTGGGTCCCGCGTGCGGCGTTTTCATGCAGAGAGATCTGAGCGGCGTGCCGCGTTTTCTAGCGCCACACGCTCGCCTGAGAGATTCTGAATCAAGTTCAGAATGACCATTCGGTCGGCATCGTGTCTGCGCCAGAACGGCTGCCTCAACCTCCACGCCCCATCAAGTAAGAAAGCCGTTCAGTTGGTAGCTGAACTTCCAGTCCTCGTCCGATTCGATAGTTCTGATCACAGAGTGACCGGTCTTTTCCGAGTGCAAGCGCGCATGGGTCTGCGGTGACGAGTCGCAGCAGCCGACCTCGCCGCACGTCAAGCACATTCGCAAGTGGACCCACGTACCGCCAATCTCAAGGCACTGCGGGCAGCCGCCAGCGAAAGCGTCCCTCACCTCCGCCGCCGTAGGTTCCAACAGATCCGTGAGGCCGCTCTGCCAGCGCTGTTCAAGCGCCGCCATCAGCTCATCGTCCGGCGTTGACTCGTCACTCATACGATGAATTGCTCAGTCTCGTAGTTCCACTTCCAGTCCTCACCCGGCTCGATGGACCGCACAAACGCGTGCCCGGTCTCCTGAAAGTGCTTCGTTGCATGAGTCATCGGCGACGAGTCACAGCAACCGGTCTTGCCGCAAACCAGGCAAATCCTGAGATGCACCCACTGGCCACCCAGCTTCAAGCACTCTTCGCAGCCCTTCTCGTATGCTGCACTCGCCTGCTGTTCGGTGATTTCAAGTAACTCTGCCATCTTGTCTCCTATCAACATCAAAGCACTCAACTAACACGTGCGGAATCCAACTAATCAAGGCCAAGTCCGCCTCAACAATGGGAACGACTTACGAACTACAGAAAACGTAGCTCGCTACTCCATCTGGTGCTTGAAGCCGATGTACCAGTGCGTGCCATCACAGAACGGCTTGTTTTTGGACCCTCCGCACCGGCAGAGTGTCTGTCGTTCCCGCACGTCGTAAGACTCGCCGTCTCCTGCAACAACCTCAACACCTCGGGCGTGATACGGCGCATCAACCGCCACAGTCACACCCGGCCCCTCCGCCTCTTCTTCCGGCTCACCATCCTCGGTGCGTGTGTAGCTAAGCGCGCCAGAAGGACAGGTCCTGATCGTGTTGATAATCTCCTCGACCGAGGCGCCATTTGCGTCCACCCACGGCTCAGTGCCCATCTTGAAGACCGAAGCCAGGTTGTCGGTACATTTACCAGCGTGAGCACAGCGACTACGGTCGTCGTAAATCGTCACGCCATCACCGACGTACGTGTCACGACGGTTGGCCGAAGTGTCCTTGCTTGCGAACTCCTGGCCGTTGAAGTTGTTCTTGGCGTGCGTGCCATCGCAAAACGGCTTGTTAGACGAACCACCGCAGCGACACATGTAGTAGACGCCCGTAGCCGCAATCGGGTTGCCAACGTGATCGTAGATCGGGATACCGTCCTCGACCATGTACGGGCCGCCGTTGGTGATCGTAATCTTCTTCGGGGTTGAGTCAGGCATGAGTGACCTTTTGGAATATGGGAGGTGACGATACGAGATTTGAGTTAGCGATCGCAGTTTAGTCTATGTCACAATTGTTGTAGAGACAACTATATTTCCGAATTGCGTGTTCCTGCTGCTGCCGATGGAACTCTCTGCCCGGTGACACCGCACTAAACCGTGAATGCCTGCCCGTGGCGAAAACGCGCGAGATTATCGGGGCTACGCGCTGTGGCTGTTCAGGTGGGCAAGAGGCTAAACTTGGTTGTTGCAGCTGCTCCGCGGAGGGGTGGCAGAGTGGTTGAATGCGCCTGTCTTGAAAACAGGTATGTCAGCAATGGCATCGCAGGTTCGAATCCTGTCCCCTCCGCCATGCTGGCACTCTGCCGTTCTGGTATTTCGATAACCTGGACTACCAACTCCCAAATGTCGCCTGAAATCACACGCAGTTCGTGCTGTCTCCCATAGTCGGCAAAGCATCTGTTCGGCGACAATGGCTGCATGTGGATCACATCGATAAGAAATTCGGCAAGCAAACGGTTCAGACCTCGTAGATCACTGGTCCTCCCATTCGCCATCGCGCTAATCGCCCTGGCATCCGCCTGCTCTTCTGCCGGCGGAAGCGACAACACTCCAACGCCAGCCGGTTCCGGGCAAATTCCTGTCGAGAACCCGGACGGTACTGGTAGGCCTGACAGCCCACTGCTTACCGGAGACGGTCGCAGAGGCTTCGACATCTACTTCTCTAACGGGTGCTCCACCTGCCATTCAGGCATAGATATCAGTCTTGGGCCGAGCCACGCGGGCATATACGACATCGCCGCTACCAGGGTCGAAGGGCTCAGTGCAGAGCAGTACATAGTCCAGTCGTTGCAGGACCCTGACGCCTTCATTGTGCCAGGCTTCGACTCTCCGTCCACGATGCCCACTTTTCCCGAGCTGGCCGCCGATGAAATTCAGTTTCTTATCGCCTACATGAAGACGCTTGAGGGTGACGTTGTCGCACCGACAGTTGTCTCGGCTGGTGGGTTGCCGGTGGGTGTTCCGGAGGAGGGACGCCGACTGTACGGCAGTATCGGCTGCTCAGGATGCCACTCACTCGGCTCGGACCGGATTGTTGGCCCCGGTTTCAAGGGCGTCGGAGATCGTGCCAAGTCAAGAAGACCGGGTCTCTCGGCTGACGAATACATCGTCGAGTCGATTGTCGACCCACGCGCCTTTATCGTTGAAGGGTTCCCGAGGCAGATGCCAGCCTTCGACGAGCTTTCGACCCAGCAAATTGCCGATCTTCTTGCATTCCTGAAGACGGTTAAGTAGCACAGTTAGCTTCGGAACCGAATCCTGCCCTGCTAATTTGCCACCAGTAGGCTGCGGTAAAAGTATCACTCGGTCACAGCCTAAACTCACGTACGATTGCGCTAATCGGCCCACTTCGCCTGATCCTGAAATTCAAGCGACAACAAGCGCGATGCAAGTATGGTGTTGAAGATCACGAAATAGCTGCTTCTATCTGTCATTCTGGAGATGCAAATATGCCGGAGAACGGCACTGCACCTGTAACAACCGCCACAATCGAAAAACCCGCCCCTGCAAGGCGAATTCGCGTCCTGCACTTGATTCCGGGGCTGGGACACGGCGGTGGTGAGCACCAGTTGCTTCTCAACGTAACGAATCTCGACCCGGACCTGTTTGAAAACTTCATCTGCCACACAGCACCTCGCACTCATCTTGTCCCCGAGTTCGAAAAGCTGGGCGTGAAGGTCTTCTCCGCAGTCACATCGGGCATTGGCAGTTGGCCAAGGCAAATCAGGAAGATCAGGAAACTGGTCAAAGAGCTGGACATCGACATCATCCACACCACTAATTCACAGGCTTGGATGACCGGTGGCATCGTCGGCCGCATCACTAAAACGCAAGTGCTGGCGACTCTTAACAGCAACGCATATGAAGAGACGCGGCTAATCGACAACCCGCATCTCAACAAACGGAAACTCTTCTACGCCAAGAAGAAATCTGAGTTGGCGCTAAGAATGTGCACAACCAGGCACATCGCCATCTCAAACTATGTGAAGTCATCGCAAGTGGCCCGCATGGGCCTCAAGCCAGACACCGTCGACGTCGTCTATAGAGGCGTCACGAAGGACTACTTCGAAGAGCCTGAGGGCGATCTGGATGCGCTCCGAGAGGAACTGGGGATCAAGGATGCCTTTCCGGTGATCCTGAACGTAGCCAGGCTGGTTCCCCCTAAGGGCCAGCGTTACGCAATTGAGGCGATGCCTGAGATCATCAAGCATCAGCCAAAAGCCCGGCTCGTGCTGATCGGAATAGGCAATCGTGAGAAGTCGCTGCGTGAACTGGCAGATCAGTTGGGTGTGAGCGACCACGTTCTATTTGCTGGTATCCGGACAGACGTGCGAAACGTACACGCTGTCTCAGACATATTCGTGTTCCCGTCGGTCTATGAAGGGTTCGGCTCTGCGCTTGGCGAGGCGATGGCAGCAGGCGACTGCTGCATCACTACAGGCGAGCCACCCATGACTGAGATCGTGGAGCACGAAGTGAGTGGACTTCACGTGCCATCACAAGACTCGGCAGCAATAGCCGAAGCGGTAATCAGGGTCTCGGCTGACGATGAGCTGAGGGCACGATTCCAGGCGGCTGGCCGAGAGCGAGCACGGAACCTCTTCCGGATAGAGCAGGTGGTCTCTCAACTCGAGCAGGTCTACCTCAAGATGATCCCTGATCGCTTTCCAGACCGCATTAAGGCCTAGTGAACAAGAGCCGCAGAGGCTTCAGCGATCCATCGCCGGATCCTATTCCAGGAAGTGTGACCGCCGCCCCGAGCGGTTGTCTCGCAATAGTGACTGCCTGATGACGGAGCTCGCGCCCGCAAATTGAATATGCGAGCTATTTGTCCAATATCCGTTGGCCTATAAATATCGGCACACCCGCTGGCCGGACTTACTATTGACCTGAATACAGCACGCTATGCTGTCCCAATATCGCCAAATTTGAAGCATCAGAGGTTGAGAATGAGCACGAGTGCCAGTGAAGCTGAGCAGCCGCCTCAAGTCTCAGGCGTATCAGAGGATGACGAGCTAAGCATCCGGTCGATCGCCCCGACAGAGCAACAGAACGACATCATGACGCTCCTTCAGGGCGTGATGAGTGAAGCCGACCACTGGTCAGGGCTCAAGTTCTGGCAGTGGAAGCACGTCGACAATCCCTTCGGCGAGTCGCTAGTTCTAATCTCAGAGGCCCAAGACGGTCGCATCGCAGGACTAAGAGCGTTCATGCGCTGGCGGTTCCGCTCGCCAACTGGCCTGCTCGACGCATTTCGACCCGTAGATACCGCCACGCACCCGGATTTCAGGCGCAGAGGCATATTCACCAGGCTGACGAAAGAGGCACTAGAGCACTCTCGGCAGCAAGATGGTTCAATCATCTTCAACACCCCGAACAGCATGAGCGTATCGGGTTATCTCAAGATGGGATGGACGCAGGTTGGCGTAGCCACTCCTGCTTTGAAGGTGCGGAACTACCCGAAGACGACGATCAGCCTGGCAAATCACCTGATTCGGAAGCGCCTGAAGCTGTCGCCACCTGCCGAGCGCTCTGCATCTCCAATGCCGGACGACCTGCTGGCCAGCAACGCAATAACTCCAGACTTCAAGCAGTTGATCGAGGAGCATCACCAGCACGAGCAAAATCTACTGGCAACAGACATGTCTGTGCCGTATTTGACCTGGCGTTACGCTGATAACCCGCTGTACCAGTACGCTGTGGTTGCGGACAGGCAGTCTGGAGCGCTCAGAGACGCATGTGTGGTCAGGATGGTCCCGAGTGCGACTCTGAGCACCCTGATATTCGAGCAGTTCCTGGTTGCGGAACTCGATGAGAAGCGCATCAAGCGCCTTGTAGGCATGGCGTTCGACGCGTTCAGTCCTGATGTAGGAAGCGCATACGCTCCATCCGGCTCAGACATGCGGCGACTACTGTCGAAATCGGGATTCCGCTGGAACTCCAGGAGCCGGATCAACTTCGTATCTAACCCACTAAGGCCCGGAGTATCTCCAGATCCTGCCGAGATGACTAACTGGTCAATCGGAATGAGTGAGTTAGAGATTTTTTAAGCCGGTGCGTCGCAATCACGTTATCGACACACAGAGACTGAGACCCAGACGCTGAGAAGAGAAAATCCAATGTCCGTTCAGCTCGAAAAAGGCGCGTTCCTTTGCTCCATAGACACCGAACTGGCGTGGGGCTCAGCGCATCGTGAAAAGGACCCAACCGAGTATGAGCACTGGGACTCGTACGGCCGTGTAAGGGATACGATCGAACGGTTACTGGCGCTGATGGACCGCTACGAGATTCGCGCTACATGGGCGTTCGTTGGCAGGTTGCTGATCGATCCTCGAGACGATGCACAGACCTCTCTGTATCCAGAAAACCCTCAGCCCGCTAACGTGCACCATACAGACAGCAGATTTTCAGAGGCCGAGTACCTCGACCGCTGGTACGCTCCTGAGATCCTTGAGATGGTGAAATCCGCACGCTCAGACCATGAGATCGGCTCTCACACCTTCTCGCACCTGGTGTTCAACGAACTTGGCTACTCAGACGACCAGTTCGAGCAGGACCTTGCGGCTGCTCAGAAACACGCCGAAGCACTTGGCGTCTCGCTAAAAAGCCTGATTTTCCCAAAGAACCGCGTGGCGAACGTCGCAACCGCGGCACGACACGGCTTCACATCGTTCAGGAGCGTTCCGGAAAGTCGCACCGCCAAACTGCCGTCGGTGCCCCGACGCTTGCTGCAACGCCTGGACGCCTATCTACCTGTCCCACCAGATGTTTCCTACCCGAAGCGCACTGAGGGCCTGTGGGAGCTGCCTGCGACGTACTACTATCGTCACGCAGGTGGCTGGGCGCGCTGGCAGACCAACATGGTCAGGACGGCGAAGTTAAAGGCGGGCCTGAAGCGGGCAGCGTCAAGAAACGCAATGTTCCACGTATGGTTCCACCCGTACGACATTGCGTCTGCACCAGACATGCTGTTGAAGCCGCTTGAACGGACGTTTGCTGAGGTGGCAAGGCTGCGAGATGCAGGAAAGCTGGACAACCTGACGATGGGCCAGCTTTCAGAATCGCTTCCCGTCAGTTAAACCCAGATCCGAGCAATCCCGGCAAACCTAGCTCTGTACGGCAAGGTTCAACATCAACACATCGCCATTAGCGCCCCATACCGGCTCGTGTGGGCCAAGAACCTGCGCAAGGATGTCATTCACCCTGAAGTTGATCGTCTCTCCGGGGGATGCACCCTCATCAAGCGTCGTGGTCGGGTCATCCATGTACAGCGCCATCAGGCCGTACTTACCTGTGACCTGAACTTCGGTTCTGCCAATCAGCACACCTTGCTGATCGTAAGCCGTGATGACGTCTCCGACTGTGAGAGGCTCACCTTCGAAGGTGCTCTCCGGGCTGAAGACATTTACCCATGCAGGCGTCGGGTGCAACACATTGTCCGTTGGCGCTACAGGCGGAACCACTTCAACAGGTGGTGATACCGGCTCAGATGGTGCGCCAACAACAGGAGCGGTCCTGGCAGGCGCAGCCGGAATCGACTCCCGCGGCTGGAACAGGGCTGCAAAGCTTTCAAGTGAGCTGCCGCTTATGCCGTCCTGGACAGCAGCAGATGCCCCTGGTGCGGTCTCTACCTCATTGCCAGACGGCAGAATTACCGTTACTAGCAAAGCAATTCCCGAAACTCCAACCCCCAGCACCAGGGCTCGTAAGCGCCAGCTATCAAGGGAGTTCAGTGCCTTTGTGAACACTGATTCTTGGTGTTGTATGACCGGTATCTGATGCGTCATCAGTTCATCTCTCATTCAGTAAACGATTACGGATACTGTAGCGTTGCGGACTGGTTCAAATAGATCAGGTAACCCATTCCAGGGCTCATCGTCACAAGCGTGTTGAACTCGGCAGGAATACCGGCAAGGAACGTCTTGGCCGACGTATCGAAACCTCTGACCTCCGTGAATTTGCCGTCGATGGATGCCAGCGCGGCGCCAACACTCATCGAACTGTCAGGCAGGTACGAAATCAGGTTCCAACCGGCGGTGAGCGCTATCGGCGTGGACGATGGGACAGCTTCGCCCTCCACGATTAGCGCGGCCGCAGTTGTCATCTTCACCCAGTAGCCTTTTCCGAGTTCGAAGGCAATCAGCGAGTTGAGCGCGTGAGGTCTTGCCGGATCGAACACAGCAGCTTCGCCATTTGTCAGTGAATTCACTTCCGTGTACAGGCCGTCAATCGACGACAGCACTTCCCTGACGTCCGGATCAGCCGGAATTACGTTCAGCGAGATCAGGTTCCACCCTTCACTCAGGAATATCGTCTGAGAGTTAGGCACCGGCGTCGCAGTTGGCATCTGTGTCGGAGTCGCGGTAGGCAGAGGAACTGCCGTGGCGGTCGGCGCAGGTGTAGCGGTCGACGCAGGTGTAGCGGTCGGCACAGGCAACGGCACAGCCGTCGGTGTCGGTTCCGGCTCAACAGGCGCAGCTACCACGACAGGTGGAGGCGTTGCAGTCGGCAGCGGCACTGGAGTCGGTGTTGCCACCGGAGTTGGCGTGGCCAACTCCACAGGCGTTACCGAGTTCGACAAAGCCGAATCACCCTGGCCTGTCCCGTTCTGGGCTGAAATCTGGAACCTGTACTCCGTCCCGTTGTCCAGACCGGTCACAATCAGCGTCGTACCGTCATCTTCCGTCAACAACGCTCTACCTGTAGGCAGAATCAGCACACGGTACCTGGTGATCTGTATTCCGCCGTTCGAAGCAGGCGTCCCCCACTCCAGAGTCACCTCTCCATCACCTGCCGTAGCAACCACGTTGAGCGGCGCACTCGGCGTGCTGAATGACGGCGCAGGAGGCGGCGGAGGTGGTGGTGCACTAACGACCGGCGCAGGTGGCCTCGGCGTTGCCGTAGGCGCAGGTGCTGGGGTCGACGTCGCCGCCGGAACCGGTGTTGCCGTAGCAGCTGGCGTTGGTGTCCCCACACCATTGTCAACTGTGAAGTTGGCAGTCACGACTTGCGGTGCAGGACCGATGAACAGCGCTTCGGCTGTAATCGAATGCGTACCGTCGGTCAACTGCGTCGCCGTGTTGTACGGCAGTGGTTCGTCGTCAACGCCCGTCCCGGCCAGGTCGAACACAGCACCCGCATCGACATTGAACGGCTCACCGATCATGGCAACGTCATTAATGAAGAACGAAACCACGTGTGACCGGCTATCATCGGGGCTCGTGAAGACAAACATGTCTCCGGAAACCGTCGCGCCATTGAGCAGCCTGGGATTGGAGTGATCACTCTGATCACTCACCCAGAGTTGTACTGGCAGCGGAATCACCGGCGTTGGAGGTGGTTCCGGCGTACTCGTGGCAGCAGGTAACGGCGTCGGAGTGGGCAGTCCTCCTGCCGGCACATCACCCGTGCCGTCCTCAAGAACGAAGAAGTTCTGGGCGATCTCGTTCTCCGAGAGAGCTTTATCGTAAATTGCAACGAGGAATACTTCACCAAGCCATGACCGGCTGGCCCCGAACTCGTTGGCGATGCCAAGCTTGTACGTCGAATCCCAGTTGGTCAGGTCACCACCAGCGGTACCCGTTTGCAGCAGGACGCCATCGACATAGAGCTTGGTGACACCAGAGGCGCTGCGAATAAACACAACGTGCTGCATATCCGCAGTTGACACTCCACCGGTGGACGCCAACTGAGGCATACCGTTAGAGCTTGTGAAAGTGCTTCTGAAACGTGTGATGAACGAGTCATCGACCTGACCAAGCGTCACATTTCGGCGAATTGAGCCGTCAGAGATCGTCACGATCCTGGCCGGACCACCCTGGGTGAGGCTCGCGGACTCAACCCACGCCTCAAGAGTGATTTCACCGCTCGCGTTTATCGCGTCTGAAATCTTGCTGGCATCAGTCATTGACTCGATCACCGTGGCAGCGTTCAATCGAATACCACCTGGCAACCAGGTCACATTGGCCGGGTTCGCAATGGCGAGATCAAGTGCAGTGCCCGTGCCGGAACTATCGGCGGCGGTTGCGCCGGCAGCCTCATTGAACTCGTACAGGGCCAGCAGGCCGTCGGTCACGCGCCCAAGACCTGACGAAGGGGTAGGCGTTGGCGTCGCTAGCGGGTCCGGCGTTGCCGTCGGTTCAGGCGTTGCCGTCGGTAGAGGGTCCGGTGTTGGAGTCGCCGTAGGCAATGGCGCAGGAGTCGGTAGGACAACGCCTGGCGCTGAAGGTACAGCCTCAGAGAAAGACGGGTTCCTGAACGACAGGATATCTGTGTACGAGTACATCTTCGTTGCAGGGTCATGCGCCCTGGCGTAGATCGTCACGTACTTGCGGTCCCAGTTGCTGGCGTCGAAAGTGAAGCCTTCAGAGTCGGTTGCACCAGTCAAAATTCGGTGGAACTCAAAACGGACGTTTGCTGAGTCGATGCTGTTGTGGAAGAACTCGACAACCACCTCGTGATCGCCCGCAGGCAGGTTAACTGTCTGCGTTCCCTCGTTCGGGCAGCACGTGCTAACCGAATTCCACTTACTCAGGATCAGTTCGCCGTTCAGGTACAGGCGAATTCCGTCATTTGCCCTGTAGTCAAACTCGTACGATCCACCCGCTGACCTGACGTTCCGGGTCAGGCGCATCGACCAGTTCGCATCAGGCAGTATGCCCTCGAGAGCTGCGATATCTTTGTTCTTGACTCCGCCCGGATTCGAGCGACCAAAGACGAAGTCGGTGCCAATCTGGTTCAGCACGGCAACCGGATCACCAGAAAGGCTGGTGTTGCCAAAGTACTCAGCAACCCACGGCCTGCCGTCCTCGAACTCATC
>JAJCYX010000391.1 GCA_029262715.1 Chloroflexota bacterium | reverse complement strand
CTGACCGCTCGGGAGAGGATGCGCCGACTATTCGATGACGGCACCTTCACCGAGATGGACACGTTTGTCACGCATCGTTCAACAGATCTCGGGCTGGAGAAGCAACGGTTCGAAGGCGATGCGGTTGTTACCGGTTACGGTCTTGTCGAAGGTCGCACCGTATTCGCATATGCCCAGGACTTCACCGTTTTAGGTGGATCGCTTTCACTGGTTGCAGCGCAGAAGATATCGAAGGTGATGGACCACGCCGTGCGGACCGGTGCGCCGATCGTCGGCATCAACGACTCCGGTGGTGCTCGTATCCAGGAAGGTGTTGACTCGCTAGCAGGTTACGGAGAGATATTTCGGCGCAACACTCTCGCCTCAGGAGTCGTTCCCCAGATCACCGTGATCGCGGGACCGTCAGCAGGTGGCGCGGTCTATTCCCCTGCGATAACCGACTTCATCTACATGGTCGAGGGCATCGGCCAGATGTACATAACCGGCCCAGATGTAGTTAAGTCTGTGACCGGTGAAGAGGTCTCGCACGAGGAGCTTGGTGGAGCCGCGGCGCACGCTTCACGGAGTGGCGTAGCGCACTTCACCGCCCCGGACGAGGATGACTGCTACCGACAGGTCCGCAGGCTCCTTTCGTTCTTGCCATCCAACAACGCAGACTCCGCTCCTGAGCGACAGACTGACGATGATCCGGGTCGCAAGGACATGTCTCTGGCTTCCGTGATTCCAGCTTCGGCTAACCAGCCATACGACGTTATGGATGTTGTACAGAGTGTTGTTGATGATGGCGATTTTCTGCCGATTCATCATGAATTTGCAGGGAACATCGTCGTTGGGCTCGCACACCTCGATGGACGGTCGGTTGGAATCGTTGCGAATCAGCCTGCTGTGATGGCGGGGATGCTGGACATAGACGCGTCTGACAAAGCGGCTCGCTTCGTGCGCTTCTGCGATGCATTCAACATCCCTCTCCTGACGTTCGTCGATGTTCCGGGCTTCATGCCGGGCACGCACCAGGAGTACGGCGGCATCATCCGCCACGGCGCCAAACTGCTTTATGCGTATTCCGAGGCGACTGTGCCGAAGATGGCGGTGATCCTGCGAAAGGCTTACGGCGGCGCTTATATCGTGATGAGCAGCAAGGAGTTGCGGTCCGATATCAACCTTGCATGGCCGACTGCCGAAATCGCGGTAATGGGGCCCGAGGGCGCGGTCAACGTGATTGGCAGGCGTGAGATTGCGGATGCCGATGACAAGGAGTCAAAACGCGCCGAACTGGTTGATGACTACCGCGATCGGTTTGCGAATCCGTATGTTGCTGCCAACCGTGGTTACATTGATGATGTGATCGATCCGACGGACACTCGGCCTACACTGATCAAGGCATTGCGCATGTTGGAGACGAAGGTAGATTCCACGCCGCCGAAGAAGCACGGGAACATTCCGCTTTAACGGTGGGAGAACCGCACCTCTTCGTCCTGAGCGGGTGCAAAGGACCCGGGGCGGCATGCCGCTTTTTCAGTAGCGGGCAAACTCAAGCGCAAGTCTTGATCCAAGCAGGAACTGTCGACAAGTGCGCATCTGTCATTCTGAACTCGATTCAGAATCTCTCGGGAGATCGTGCGACACCAGAATACGCGGCACGCGCTCAGTTCCCTATGCTACGGCCGGGACCAAACAACAAAAAAGCGGCTGTGCCGCTCGGGATGACAGGTTCAACGGTTGATTGATTCGAGATAGAACGGCCTCAGACAGACAGACCCGCCCACCAGGTCCTTTCGCGCCCGCTCAGGACGAAGGGTGGGGGCTAATGTCGGCACGCAACGACCCGCCCTCTAACTCCCTGCCGTGCTAGACATCGTGCCATGTTTTGCTGTCTTTGTATTGGAGCATGTCATGGTAACTACAGTCACACATCGACGCATCGTCGGCTACATCAGGGTCTCGACCGACAAGCAAGCCAGGGAAGATCGATCCTCATTCGGAACTCAGGAAGGGAGGATCCGGGCAACCGCGTCTGCGGTTGGTGATCTCATGGTAAAGATCTTCTGCGATGTCGAGTCCGGCAGGAGAGATGACCGACCGCAGTACCGTGCGATGCTGGAGTACATACGCGAGAACGATATTGACACCGTTCTGGTCCAGTATTTGGATCGCTTTGGAAGAAACCCAAAAGAGATACTTTCGAGAATCTGGCAATTCGGTGAACAGGGAGTCTCAGTCGAAGCCACGGACCAGGACATCAAAGACGAGATGATGTTGATAGTCAACGCAGGTATGGCAGGACACGGGAGCAAGCGAACATCTGAGAGGTTTCAGGCCAACATGAACAACAGCGCAAGAAAGGGTGTACACAGCGGTCCTCCTCCATATGGCCTTAGACCTGATGGCCTTAGACCTGCTCGAGAGATAAAGGACGGCAAGGCGGTCGTCGTGTAGGTGGGAGATCGAGGAGACGGAATCAGAGACCATCAAGGAGATGGCACGCGTTAGTGTCGATGAGAACCTGGGTTACAAAGCGATCGCAGACAGCCTGAATGAACGCGGGATGACTCGGAACGGACGCTTCTGGGTACCAGCTTCGATCCAGCTCATTCTCCGAAACCCTGCGATCAAAGGCCTCTTTGTCTTTGGACGAAACCGCAAGAAGAGTAGTCCGAATCAGGAACTGATAGAGGTGCCGGGTGTCTTTCCTCCCATCCTCACTGAGGAAGAATGGGATCTCCTGCAGCAGCGCCAGGACATCAGGAAAGGTGCGTCCAAGGGGTCGGTGCACAAGAGTAAATATCTGTTGAGCAGTATCGCGAAGTGCGGTCATTGTGGCGGCCCGATGACAGGAAAAGCAGGAGCAAATTACGAGGGGCGTCTCTATCGTAGCTACCAGTGCGTAAATGCAAAGAAGACGAGAGTAAAGTGTGCATTCCACAACAGTCACAGTGCCAGGAAGTTTGAACCAGCTGTTCTCAAGTACCTGGGACAGTTCTCGGATCCAAGACGCGTGGCTGAACTACTAGACCAGTCAGGCCCAAGCAATCTCAAGCGGATCAAGAAAGAGCTTGGCCGTGCGGAGAAGCAACTGGTTGCTCTAGACCGTGACTTCCATCAAAACCTGGACTTACTGAAGAAGGGCGTTTTGGACCAGGAGGAGTTCGGTAGGGCCAATGAGAAGCGAAGAGACGAACGAGCATCAGCCGAGGTTCGCATTGCAGAGTTGAGGAACCAGGTAGAGCAGACACAGACCTCCGAGGAGTCAGCTTCTTCTTTTCCGGAAAAGATAAAAACGTTCACCGAATCGTTCGAGGAGATGGAGACTCCGAAGGCGAAGGCGATTCTGCAGACCATCCTGGAGGCCGTTTACGTCTGGAACGATGATCGGATCGAGATAGCATTTAGGCAGCCAGCCGGATCGTAGTAGAAGAGCTCATCCTGCCAGCTTCTCCGCGTCATCCAGTGTTTCGGGTTCGGAATCGACGGGCCCTTGATTCTTCCGATTCACCGGAGATTCAGACAGTGCCCTGGCATGGGCTGAACTGATCTTCTCGATAACATCCTGGGGTACCTGCCCTCGAACTGAGATCATGTAGCCGTCCGGCTCTGGTTTATCTGCAACTTCATTCCGTTCGTTTCTGCTCATCGTGATTCCGATTTCGGACCGGAGATCCTCTATCGTCTCCGGTCACAATTCGAGCAGAAAATCCAAATTTGTCAAGGCGCGACAATGCGCACGTATTATGTCGCGCTTTTACGGCCGCGACATGATCACTCAAAGAAACTCATGCTGCGTTCACTCTATTCTCACCTTCACTCTGTGCATTCACGGCTTATTTACCATGATCTGTAAAGAGTATAATTAGTTAGAGATGTACACGTCATAATTACTCCATTGTTGCGCTTAGTCTGAATCTTATGAATGCGGGCATCTAAGTCGATCCTCCCTGGTATCGCGCCTTGTGCAGTTCACGAAGAGGTCGAATGTTTCCAGAACTCCTCTGTGTGGTTGTGCATGGAACGTGCGTGCCGTGTGCGTGCCTCGTGCATGCGTCAATCGTGACCTTTTGAAGCCATATCAAACTTAAATTCACCGGATTATTGACCGCAGAACAGAGAGAAACAGGTGTTTGGACGAAAAAACGAGGCGAAATTGCCTCCAGGTGTATATCCAGACGAGGAAGTGAGCATGCTTGCCGGGGATTTTCCTTGGTTAGGGGAGGAACCGTTCCCGGTGGCAACCGATAGAAGACCACCCAGGCCGATAATCAATGATCTCGAATATGTCCGACGCATCCTGATCTCCTGGCTTATAGGTAGACCGGTCTCTGAGATGGCGAAGAGGGTTGGGTGCGGTGAACGGTCGGTGCGAAACGTAATCGAGAAAGTGGTCTACGTAGATGAGTACGATCTTGAATCAGGCTGGAGCTACTGGATCAAGCTCGGACTCATTGGCGCCTTCGACGTTACGACGGCTAGCACAGTAACTGGATGGCAGCCTGATCCGGATGTTGTAGAGGTAACTGTGATCTGCCAGGTCTGCCATCGAGCCGTCGGGATAATAAGCATGTCGAATACGCTCCTCGGAGAGCAGCGAGGTCTCCAGGTCGAAAGCGACGTACTGTTTCGTGAGATTCTTGCTGCAGACCGATTGGAGCGACGTCGCCTGGCTCGAGTTCAGGGGTACCTGATTCTTCACTTCTATGTTGGAAGAGACAATATAAAATCCAATATGAGAAAGGCTAAACACAGGTCGCACAGCTTGTCACAGGACCTCAAGCTGATTCCTCGCAACCAGCCGTTCAAATGGGTAAGTCGAAGGATCCATTACACGGAATCGGTTTCCGTGGATGCGCTGGCCGTCGTACCCGAAGAACGTGATCCAGACTGGGCGCTGGTTGCGCCGATCATAGATGGATGTCCGATCTCCTTCTACGACGCCAGACGTCGATGGAAGAAGTTGATTAGTTGATGCTGAGGATTGTCGCAGAGCTCAGTTCTTAGGAGAGCGACGGCAACCGTCTGCCCTTTAATCAGGCCGCCCCAACCTCACTGAGCTTGCCCAGGATCTGCTTCAGGTGATGTCTCGATCTCGGGATCTCTTCCCCTTTTTAGACCAGTGTTTCTAACATTCACCCTGGTTCAGCTATTGGGGGGCACGTCAGTCTCGTGACTGACTACGAATCCTCGTCGCAGACGAAGCTCGGCGACATCACGGATTCGAGCTTGTAACGAAGTCTCCACAGAATGTTTAGAGCAGGAGCGGCTCCCGCTGACCGCGTCGTGTGTAGCGCTATTTAGAACGCTGAAGGTTTCTTCTGCACCAAGTCACGGCAATCTTCTTAGTTTCTGTAATACCACCAACAAGAGTCACGTCAGGGCGGGTGATCAAATCCTCCAAGACTGGCCTTCACAGCCGATAACTGCGGAGCCCTTCAGAATTGAGCGAGCGACCGCCTGCATGGAAGCTGGCCCGTAACTGGCCTATGGCGTGCCGAGCGCTGAGATCTCTGCCGGGCTGAGTGCGACATCGTACAGCCGAGACC
>JAJCYX010000390.1 GCA_029262715.1 Chloroflexota bacterium | reverse complement strand
CTCTACACAGACGTATATGTGAACTATTCGAATCCGTTGACTGGCCTGCGCTGATCCCAATGGCTGATCAAACTTCCACGCATTCCACTAGTTCCAGAGACTCACGAATCATGACTACTACAGAAAATCCACCACAGAGTTCAACCGACCCGCTCGGTCCCGGATATGAAGCTCCGGGACAGGAGATGCGTTATCGAGACGCATTCAACAAGACTCTGAGAGACGAGTTGAACCACGACGCAGATGTATTCCTGATGGGAGAGGACATCTCCGGAGGCTTCGACAAAGAGACAAAGGAGCCGCTTGATGCGTGGGGTGGACCGTTTGCAGCCACCAAAGGGCTAGTTCAGGATTTTGGTCCTGAACGCATTCGTGACGCTCCCATCTCAGAAGCCGGATTTGTTGGTGCCGCAGTCGGCGCTGCACTTACCGGATTGAGGCCGGTCGTTGACCTGATGTACTTCGACTTCGTCACCGTTGCGTTTGACCAGTTGCTGTCGAACGCTGCGAAGTCACGCTACATGTTCGCAGGGCAGACGAAGGTTCCGCTGACTCTGTTCGCTCGTTCCGGTGCTGGCACGGGCCACGCTGCTCAGCACTCCGAGAGCTTCTACTCGATGCTGGCGCACATTCCGGGCCTAAAGGTCGTAGTGCCTTCCGATCCCTACTCTTGCCGAGGACTTCTCGCCGCCGCAATCCGGGACGATGACCCGGTATTCCTCGTGAACGACAAGAAACTGATCAACATGTCGGGATTCGTCCCAGACGAGTCGTTCGTGATCGAGCTGGGCAAGGGCCGATATCTCAAGCGCGGAAGTGACGTGACGCTTGTTGGCATGTCCTACACCTCGATCGTCTGCAAGGAGGCCGCAGACAAGCTAGCGGAGCTTGGCATCGACGCCGAAGTTGTAGACATGATGTCTCTCTCTCCGTTCGACGAAGACATCCTCATCGAGTCAGTGCAGAAGACAAACAAGGTTGTGATAGTCGACGAAGACACGCCGCGCGCAAGCATGGCTTCTGAGTTCGCTGCGGTGGTCGCAGACAAAGCGTTCGACTACCTTGACGCACCAGTGAAGAGGGTCACCGCTCCACACACACCAGTTCCGTACAACAAGGGGCTTGAGGAAGCGTTCATGCCAAAATCGGACGATGTAGTTGGCACTGTGTTGACTATGATGGGCCGATAGTTTTTCGTCTGGTCAGAGTCGACGCGACGGTCACGCAAAGGCTCGTAAGGAGAGAAAGATGTGCAGAAATATCAAGACGCTTCGCCTGCCATTTGAAGAATCAGTGACGGACGATGATGTGCGAGCGGCCGCGCTACAGTACGTGCGGAAGATCAGCGGATTTCGCAAGCCATCACAGGCGAACGAAAAGACGTTCAACAAAGCGGTCAGCCAGATTGCAGCAGCGTCTCAACGCATGCTGGACTCTCTCATCGTCAGTTCTGCACCATCACGAACCTAATCGTTCCTTATTGATCTCTCGACACATATGCGGTGCTACCCTTTCGCGTCGGAAAAGACTGACCGAAGCAGTACGATAACTTGTCGCAAATAGACTGAACTATGCCCGCGGAGGGGCAATGAAAGCATGGCTAAAGTCACGGGAAGCGATCTCCTGATCCGAGCATTGAAAGCAGAAGGTGTCGACACAGTCTTCGGTGTAGCCGGCGACCACATTCTGCACATGTTGGACAAGATGTATGACGAAGAGTTCCGGATGATTGACTTTCGGCACGAATCCGGTGCAGTTCATGCCGCAGATTCCTACTCGAGAATCCTCCGTCGCGGAGCTGTGACTCTTTCCACGACACCCGGTCACGCCAACGCTGTTCCGGCCCTGGCAAATGCCATTCACTCTGAAGCTCCAGTAATCAACATCTCGGGCTCGGCCGAGTCACCGAACCTAGGGCGCGGGGCGATGCAGGAGTTCGATCAAGTTGGTATTGCTGCACCCGTCACCAAGGGCGCATGGCAGGTACCGTCACCTGAACGCATCCCCGAGTATGTGGCGCTAGCGTTCAGAACCGCACTCTCGGGCCGCCAGGGTCCCGTACACCTGACCATCCCGCACGATTTTCAGTCTGCCGAAGTAGATGAGTCGGCTGCTGCTCGCTACGCTCCAAAGGAGTACGGCACACCTCGTAAAGTCGCAGGTGATTCGGCGCAAATCGCACAGGCGATAGAGCTGCTGCGAAGTGCTTCGAGGCCAATGATTATGGCCGGTTCATCAGCCGGTGCCACCGCAGATCCAGCTATAGTCCAACGCTTTGTTGAACGAACACATATCCCGTTCGTATCCGAGGACTCTGCCCGCGCTCTGATCCCAGATTCTCACGAGTATAGCGTCGGCCTTGGGTACCTGCCGCTCAACCGTGCCGCCCAGCGAGTTCGAGACGCTGATGTCGTGCTCATGCTTGGAAAACGGCTCGACTACACGGTCGGTTTCGGCGGCAGTCCTCCGTTCGCCGATGGAGTGAAGATAATCGTCGTCGATCCGTCACCGGCCGAGATTGGGCGTGCTCGTGCTACCGAAGTCGGGATACTTGGTGATGTCGGGCCAATCGTCAAACAGCTGGCAGACGAAGCTGAAAAACAGAGCTGGACGAGAAACGGTGAATGGATCGATTCACTACAAGGCGACCATGATGCATGGATGGCGGAGCTGTACGAACTGGCTTCTGCGTCCGATCCGATGCATCCGATGTTGATTAGCGAAACGCTACAGAAGTTCATCGATGACGATACGCACATTTCGTACGACGGGGGGGACTATTGCCACTTCCTGCGAGCGTCCATCCGGCGCGACAAGCCATTCAGGTTCCACAACGTTTCCAGCTTCGGAATGATCGGGGTTGGTTTGCCATACGCGCTCGGAGCGCAGGTTGCGTTGCCCGGCAAGAAAGTTGTGCTATCGGTTGGCGACGGATCGTTCGGCTTCAACGGTATGGAGGTCGACACGATGGTCCGTCACAATCTGCCGGTGAAGATGATCGTCGGCAACAACTCGATCTGGGGCATCGACTGGCAGATCCAGAAAGGGTTGTATGGCAGACCGGTCTGGACCGATCTGTTACCCACGAGATACGACCAGGTGGCACAGGGTCTTGGTGCTCACTCGGAGTACGTGACCAGTCACGAGCAGCTTGAGCCCGCCATGAAACGAGCGTTCGATCACAACGGTCCGGCTCTGGTAAACGTGGAGATTGCTCAGATCATCAGCCCGGTCGCTGAAGCGGCTATCAGCAGGAAACTCGGTACTCACGGGTAAGCGAATCAGCCGCAATGACTATCGATCAATCGGTCATTGTTAATGCCTTTACATCGGTACGACTGATAAAGTGCCGATTGAAAAATAACGTAGTAAACACATCTGCACAGGAGACTAGCGCCGGTGCTTCAAGAACGAACACAATCTGTAACGGTCAACTCACTCGATATCGAACGTCACACAAGGCGTAACAAGATAACGGTTCCCGATTTCGACCGAACACGCTTCGGCGATGTCGGCTTTCTGACGGCGATGACGCTGACACTGCTGGGTAACTATTCGCAGACCGGTCACTTCGGCGGTCCGCTGGCCTACACGCCAATGGTCGTCACATCTCACCTTCTCGGGCCTCAATCCGGTGGGCTGAACTACGACTACCGCCGACCCAAGCACCCATATGCCGACAGGTTCATGCTTGCCGGAGGCCACAACGCCCCTGTCACTTACGCCATGTGGATGATCATGGGCGAAGCGCTTGCACGTAAGCACGGGAGCACCGGAGACGACAGATACGCAGCCGATCCGACCGCATCCATGCTTTCAATAGACGCGCTCGGTTTTCGGCGAGGTGCTGGTGCATTGAAGACTCTGCTGCAGGACCGCGGACTCACAGACGATCCACTGTTCGCCCAGGCAAAACTGCGTGGAATCAGAGCGCTGTCAGGACACTCCGAGACGACTGATCTGACGAACGATGTGAATGGTGGTCCGTCAGGAGTGGGTGTTGCTTCCGCCGCTGGCAAAGCAGCGTTCTGGGACATGATGGGCGCACCGATCGAATCTCCCAAAATTGTCGCCATCGAAGGCGAATTTGCGATGACTTCAGGTCACTCTCAGGAGTTGAAGACTCAGGCAGTGGCGCAGCAAGTAGGTAAGCGCCTGCGAGTTCTGCTGTCATACAACAATGCTGGTATCGATGATGAGCTTATTGGCAGCGTTATTCCTCCGGAGATGCGCGGGTACGACATTCCGAACCAGTGGGCGTCGTACGGCTGGAACGTGTTCAGCATCGACAACGCGAACGATTACGATCAAGTTGCTGCCGCCTACAAGGCGATGGAAGACAGCGACCCGGCTGACCGTCGGCCAATGATTATGATTGGTAAGACGGTTAAGGGCTGGTGGCCCGGCGCGATTGACGGCGAGCTTCCCGGATATGGAAAGCAGATCGTTGATCACGCATCGCACCCGTACGGATTCCCGCAGAACGGTGACTACTTTAAGGCACTCGCTCGGACCTTCGAAGAGCAGTACGGAGTGAAGTTCGAAGGCATCGACGATGGGCCGATTTCGGATGACCGCGCCAGGCTCGTACAGTTCAAGACCAACATTGACATCGCAATGTCAATTCTTGAAAAGAACGGTCTTGGCGACTGGCTTGCGGACCGGTTGGTTGAGATCGGTGACGGCGTCAAGGATGATCTACCGCTTCGAGT
>JAJCYX010000389.1 GCA_029262715.1 Chloroflexota bacterium | reverse complement strand
TGAGCAAACGCCGAGACCTGGCCTGAACATCATTGGAACACTTGCGGCGAAGATCCCTGACGCTGCGTCACAGCCGGTGCCAGATCCCAGCGCCGTTCTCATTGGTGCTCACTATGACACTGTGCCCGGCTCACCCGGCGCGGACGATAACGCAAGCGGTGTGGCCGTGATGCTTGAGTGTGCAAGGGTGCTGTCAACGTTAGATCGCAGGCAGCCGTTGGTCTTCGCAGCATTCGACGCAGAAGAGCGACAGCCTGATGTCGGCTTGCACGGCTCTACCGCCTTCGTTGAAGACCTCGAGGCAACAGGCGGAAAGACCAGTGGTACACCGAGGGTGTCTGCCGCCTACATTCTCGAGATGGTGGGATACTCAGCAGCCAAGGGCGGACAAAAAGTGCCGCCAGGCTTGCAGCTGGTGTTTCCACGGGCATTCGACAGGGTTGTGAACTCGGATTTCAGCGGCGATTCCGTTGTTGTGATCTCAAACTGGAAGAGCCGCGGTACAGCAAGAGAGTTGGAGGTGGCGGCGAGTTCAATGATTGACGGGGTTCCGATCTTGCCCGTCGAGATTCCCAGGTGGATGCCGGTTCCACACAATCTTCGACGCTCAGATCACGCCCCGTTCTGGAAAGCCGGGATTCCCGCTATGATGATCGGCGACACGGCCAATTTCAGGAACCCGAACTATCACGCGGAGACCGATACGCCAGCGACGCTTGATTACCAGTTCATAGGTAGTGTCGCCAGAACGTTAGTTGCAGCGGCAGCCAAAAAGGTCACGAACGTTTCACCAGTTCGCAAGCCTCGGGTGAAGTTGCGTTAAGCGGCTTCTTCAGGGTCTGAAACGCGGGACTGACCATCAGGCGAAGCATCGTTGAACTCGTCTGCGGCGAACTCCCCGGTATTGGTGTCTGAGAAATCTTCGTTGGCATCGGTGCGCGAAATGCTGCCAGCAGATGTTCTGCTCCCGGTCGGACCGCCCAATGACTCAGGGAGCAGATAGCGATAACGCGGATACAGGAATCCGAGAGCGAACAGTGCCAGGCCAACTATCGCCCACGGAACGGCAGATATCGCAAGACCAGAAATCCACGCACTACCTACTCGTTCGGCCATGTTCTGGAACTCGTCACCGTAGACAAGTGCTGACAGAGCAGGAAAATCTGCGCGAGTTTCGAGGCTCAAGGTATCTTCGGGCACATCCAACGCTCTGAACGAGGAGGTCGACGCCCAACCCACCTGAATTGAGGCGAAGAACAGAATCGCAACAATCGCGATAGGTGCACCGGCCCATTTCGCTCGACCGGCCCAACCGCGTCCACCGATGAATGACACGGTGAGAATAAGCAATATCGCAGGCAGGAACACGATCCATCTGAACGTCCAGCCGAGGCTGATCAAGTCACGATAATCGTTGAACTGGGTAAGTTGCGCAGCGTCCATCCGGTCTGTGATCTCGGTCTGATCAAACACAAACCCGGCACGTACGATTTCTAGCAATTCGTTTGCGTCTGCTACCGACTGAGCGTCACCGTCTGAAGCAAGCTGATTGATCAGGTCCTGCTTATCGAAACCGACTCCGTTGATGACCTGGTCCCGAAGCGTGTCGAGGGTGTCGAGTGAGTCAGGGCCAAGTTGGGCGCGCAGATCAGCATCCGAATAGACAATCTGATCAGGAAGGCTCAACAGTACAAAGTTACTAATCTCGGTCGAGATGACTGGTCGCATGACATCTACGATCTCTGAGGAGTTGCCGGGTAGGCATGATGGGAAAGCGCCGGACAGTGCTGCGTTCAGCGACTGCGCTGCCTGAGTTGGAGTCTGGCACACAGGTGTGGCAGCTACCTGCTCGTCCAGTTTCCTGAGTGCAAGGGCTTCCAGTTCCACTGCCGCGTCGGACTTCCGCTCTTCCAGTTCCAGTGTGTACTCAAGGTTCTCAGTTGCGCCAACCAGCCATGCCACAACGGCGTCAATAACACCGTCACCCTGTTCTCGGACCCAATCATTCGGAGCAACGATTTCGACCGCTTCCTGGAGATCTGCTTCGGTGATCTCGACTCCGAATGCGAGAACTGTGCTGTCTGCTACAAGAGACGCCACCAACGGATCAACAACCTGCTCGAACACAAGCCGAACCAGCGTGTCTTCGTCGTTTAGTTTGTCTTTCAATATCTGACCGGCAACGGGAACCCTGTCTTGGAAGTTGATCACAACGTCCAGCTCGTCCTCTGTGCCGGCGAAGTACGGGGCAACCTGGTCTACGACAGAGAAGACGTTAGTTTCGATCCACTCCGGCGGAAGTATTCGACGGGCTGCATCTTCGGCCTCATCAGGGGTAAGGGTAATTCCAAGCGCTTCGTTCGTGATCGAATCGCTTATGTCCCTGACTGCAGGTACCAGTAGCTCAGAAACAACCAGTTCGCCAAGAGCAATACGCGCAGACGCAACTCGCACGGCCTCTGGAAAAGAATCGATTCGCTCAGAGGTCTCAAGGTCGACCTCAAAGTTGTCGTTGCGCCCTGCGGCGTAAGGAATGACGCCTTCAAGCACCTCTTCTACCTTGCGTTGAACATATTCACGCGGCAGAACCGTTTCGATGAAAGCCTTGATAGCGGTACGCGCACGATCCGGATCTTCGAACTCGAGAGTCTCTGGACCATCAAGCCCTGTCTCTACCGTGACACCTCGCGCAACAATGTCAGAGATGGTCGCATTGAGCACTCTGTCGTATGCGAAATCGTAGAGATCGGCGTCGTTGATGATTCCCGCGATCTCCGAGGGATCACCGGCGGTGTTTACGACGCGGCTCACCAGTAGCGCCGTTATGAACAGAACGGCGAATAGGAAAGCGAACAGTACGGCAAATGCTGGGCGCAATAGATAGCTCCGACAGCAGATTCTTCAACACGTTCTTTCGAGTGTGCATGAGGCGATATACGGAAGCGTTACGGGAATGTCCAACTGTTTACGGTGGGATCGACAGTTCCCGCACTCGTTTTTAGTCAGCGCTTGCCGGTACTGCAGTTTCGCTACGTGACTCGCCTCGCTTCTCAGGAATCGCAGGAGCGGTAGCAGGACGTGTGAACAGCGCTGCCGCAAACGCAGCAACAACAAATCCGACGAGTACAAAGAACGCAATACGCCAGCCATCGATGAACGCCTCACCAGCAGGCCCATCTGCACTGTCCGCCAGTTTGCTTAGCTCCACCTCTACTCCGCGAGCGGCCATTACTCCGGCAATGATCGCGGTGGTCACAGCCTGTCCTGTCACGCTTCCAACGTTTCTAACAAGATTCAGGAATGCGCTGACGGAACCGTAATCCTGTCGCTGCACGACGCTCAGCGTCGCGTTCATGTTCGGTGCCATCCACGTTCCCATTCCGAGCCCATTTATGAACAGCACTGGCATGATGACCCAGATCGGCGTGTCGATAGTGAAGAATGCAAGTCCTGTTCCTGTGATGAACAATGTGCCGATACCGATGAATGTGAACACCCGGAAGCCGTAGCGATCGGAGAGGCGCCCACTGAGAAATCCTGAAATACCCATGCCCAGCGCGCCGACAAACATGATGAGTCCGGCGCTCAATTGACTCAGTCCGAGGAAACTCTGAATGAATATCGGCATCAAGAAGAATGTTGCTGATGAACCGATAAACCCCAGTAGCCGTGTGAGGGTAGAGAACGCGAACGTGGAGTTCTGAAAGAAGCGGAGGTTCATGATCGGGCTGCTGAACCGCAGTTCCCACCAGACCAGCGTTGCAAACAGGACAACAGTGAGAACGCCTCCGCCAATGATCTGGAACGAACCCCAGTCGAATCCGAACGGATTGCTGACTGTGACGATCAGGAGGGAAAGAGCGCTTGCTGAAAGAAATGCTCCGGGCCAGTCATAGCGACTACCGGCTTTAGGTTTCGTCGAACCGATGCGCTCATCGTCCAGGACGCGGATGGCGAAGAAGATTGCGATGGTCGTGGGGACGGCCAGGAATATGAATAGAGACCTCCAGCCGAAGAAGTGGAGCATCGGTCCGGCGACTATCGGCCCGGCAGTTGCGCCTATCGCAACCGCGGTGGTCAGCATCCCCAGGCCTTTTCCACGTTCACTTGTTGGGAAGACCGCTGTGATTATCGCCATCACTACTGCCTGTCCCATCGCCCCACCAACGGCCATGACCACTCTTGCGCCGATCAGGACTCCCAGCGAGGGAGAGGCAGCGGCGATGAGTGAGCCGATGACAAACAGCACCATCCCGGTGATGTGAAATCGCTTGCGCCCTGTGAGATCCGCAACTCGGCCAAGCGGGAGCATCACGGCGCTCACTGTCAACGAACTGGCAATGGCGACCCAGGTAACCGCACGGAGAGTGACCTCAAACTCGTCGGCAATAGTTGAGAGCGCCAAGAACGTGATGGAAAAGTCCATGACCATCACAAACAGGGCGAGCGCTACGGTCCAGAACGCTTTCCATTTGTAGTTGTCTGTCGCTGATTCGGTTCCAGCTCCGGCCTGAATTGCCAAGTGATGTCTTCCGCGATTTTTCGAAAATAGAACTCTGAGACGGCTCGTTAGATGGCAGACTCGCGATTATAGTTGCGCATCAACAGATCACACATTTCACAAATATCGTTTCGACCGGGCTGATGTGCGTACCAACATCTGATCTGTACATAGAACTCTGGCAGGAGAACCATATTGACACTGAAAGTCCTGATTCACACCCCGGCAAACGGCGCTGATCCCAATGAATGGTTCCCGGTTACCACCGACGTCGAGTGGATCGTTGAAAACTACCAGGACAACAAACCGTCCGTAGAGTCGGTCGCCAAAGTGGATGTACTGGTCGGTACGGACTTCACGGCCGAAATGGGTGAAGCTTCCAGTTCCCTGAAGGCAATTCTGGTGGCGGCAGCGGGTGTGGATCGCATCGAGCCGGATGCTGTGCCGGCAGGCTGTGTTGTGGCGAACGCCTACGCTCACGAGGCGCCGATTGCAGAGTGGGTCATGGCGTGCGCTGTTGCCCTTGACCACGAACTGTTCAAGTCTGAGAGGACATTTCGAGCAGGTTCGTGGGAGATGTGGCCTGGTCGCCACGGCTCTTATCGCGAACTGATGGGCCGAACTTTCGGCATCGTGGGACTCGGGGCCATAGGCAAGCGAGTTGCGAAACTGGCGAAGGCGTATGACATGAACGTGATTGCAGCCGGGCGAACAGACGAGCAAAAAGCGAATGCCGAGGCGGCTGGAATCACGTATGCCTCTGGACCAGATGGCCTGCGAAAGGTGATGGCGGAGTCCGATATCGTTCTTATCTCGACTCCATTGAATGCAGCGACGACCGGTCTGATCGGTGCCGACGAGCTTGCGCTGATGAAGCCAACTTCGTACATCATCAACCCGGCTCGCGGCCACATCATCGACGAAGATGCGCTCTACTCCGTGTTAAAAAACGGTCAGATCGCAGGTGCAGCGATAGACACCTGGTACGAGTATCCGGTTTCTGGGAATGACACCCGGAGACCGGCCAGCCACCCTTTCTGGGAGCTGGATAACGTGATCATGACGCCGCATCACTCCGGAGCAACCGAAGGGACGCGGACCAGGCGCGCGAAGGTGGTTGCTGAGAATATCGACCGCCTGAACAGGGGCGAGCCGCTGATCAACGTCGTCTCGGAGCTGTCACGTAACTAGTCGGCTGAGATAACTCCGGCTGGCAAAGATCGCTGCCTGACCGCCTCGTAGAGCACGATGCCAGCGCTGACCGAGGCGTTGAGTGAGGCTATCTCTCCGCTCATTGGGATGGAGATCAGCACATCACACTCGTTCTGCACTTGTTGCGAAAGCCCTTCGCCTTCGGAGCCGACTACCACCGCGACGGGCCCGGTCAGAGCAGTCGATGTGTGGGCGGTGGTGCCCTCGGCGTCTAGCCCGATGAGCGTGAGCCCCAGCTGTTTCAGGTATTTTGCCGTTCGTCCGAGGTTGGGTTCTCTTGCCACCAGCACATGCTCCAGTGCGCCTGCGGAAGCCCTGATCGCTCCGGGTGTCACGCTCGCAGCACGCCGCTCCGGGATGATTACACCGTGTGCACCTGCTGCATTCGCCGTTCGCGCTACTGCGCCAAAGTTGTGTGGGTCCTGAACGCCGTCAAGTACAACGATAAGCGGTGGCTCTGAACGTTCATCAGCAAGATGGATCATTTCTTCGACGGTGGCGTAACGGGGATCAGCGACGACCGCAATTACGCCCTGGTGCTTTGACGTATGCGATGCGCGGTCCAGTTCGTTCTTGGAAACTGCGTCGACGGCGATTGCCTGCTGATCTGCCAGGACAATGATCTCGCTCAGCTGAGGGCCAAGCTCGATCCCCTCCGCCATCAGAATCCTGGTGATCTCACGACCGGCCCGAAGCGCCTCGAGAACTGCCCTGCGACCTTCGACCGTTTGAGCATGGATTTTCCTCGCCCTCACTTTAGACACCGGGAGACAACCCTTCGATCTGCTGCTCGATCTCAGCCATCTCTTGCTCAGTAAGTTGCCACTGTCCTGCCCTGGCATTCTCGATAGCCTGCTCCGGAGTCTTGG
>JAJCYX010000388.1 GCA_029262715.1 Chloroflexota bacterium | reverse complement strand
GCGTAGTAGCGTTTCCTGTCGCCGACTTCTCTGAAACCGTTCTTGTGATAAAGCGCTCGGGCTATCTGGTTGGACCCTCTCACCTCAAGCGTTACAACGCGAGAGCCACGTGCCATCGCGGCTTCGATAGCAGCAATAAGTAGAAGTTCACCAATGCCCTTCCTGCGATCACTCGGCCTATTGCCGATGATTACCACGTGGGCCTCGTCCATTACGTACCAAAGGCCAACCAGCCCGACAAGGTAGTGGGGAGGCATCGCCTTTTTTCGGCCGCCGATCGTGCTGAACAGCAGCTTCCCAGGCAGCTTCAGAAGGCTGGTTACTGCACCGCTTAAACCACCTCGGCGGCGGTCAGTGCGGAACGCGTCCGGGCCAAGAGCCAGCTCTTCGTCGGTCCAGTCCCTGGTAGCGACAAGGTAAAGCGTATTTGTCTTCCCCACTTCACGGCGGAACCGGGTGGGAGGAAAGAGAGTTGGGAACGCCAGGCGCTCGACCTCTTCCATATCAAGTACATCGTCCAGAGTCGCAGAGCGAACAACGTGAACGTTTGGCGGTACGGGTTCAGGCTCTGGCTCGTTAAAAAGAGCAGCGAGCTTGCCGTCCGGGTCGAGCAGTTCGATTGAGTTTGCCTGCTCCAAAGCGCCTCCGGGAAAAGTTACCAGGCGATCCAGACGTTCGAAAGTCCGGACCGGTTCTTGCATGCGTTGCCAGTCGTCGTCGATCAATTTTACCAGTATGAACGAATACGGAATCTGTATGCGTCGTGCTCTTTACTGGTTCTCTTTGTTAAAAATCGCCAGTCAAGTTCAACGACACCCGGTCAAATGCAGGCTTATACTTGCTCACCGAACAGCAGTAGTGCCACTGAACGCGAAAACGTGCTCAGATGTCGCCGAAACGGTTGTTCCCCACTCACATTTAACAATTTTTCCGGGCTTAGAAGCCCGTCAATGGCAGGTGTGCGACGGCTGTCAGCCAACAAATTTCGTCCCCGGTAACTCGGCCTTCAAGTGAAGCAGCCGGTTCGCCTAAATACAGGCCAACCGTGGTGCGGATCACCATCATGGCATTCAGCTACCGATGGAGAATGGCGCTTGCAATCATCACAACGATCATTGCAGCGATTTTCATGCTCGCGATCCCCCAATTGCTTGGTAGCGCCATCAACGACACCGTCGACTTCCTGGGTGACTCGACCGCGGACCGAGACGATGTTCGGCGTGATCTGCTGATAACCGGCTTTCTGCTCTTCGGAGCAAGCGTAGCGCGCGGCGTCTTCACGATGGCTCACAACTACATGGGTGAGTCGATCGGTCAACACATCGGCTACGAGTTGCGCATGGGGTTCTATCGAAAAGTGCAACGCATGAGCTACAGCTATCACAATCACGTTCACACCGGTGACCTGATGACTCGGGGAATGCTGGACATCGAAGGTGTGCGGCTCTTCGTCAACACAGCCCTTCTACGCACACTCCTGCTAGCGATTCTGCTTGGTGGCGGTACATTCCTGATGATCCGTACCGACCTCGTTCTCGGCCTCATCAGCCTCAGCTTTGTGCCGTTCGTTGCGTGGCGCGCAATACATGCCCGTCTGAAGTTGCGCACCGGTTGGAGAACGTTGCAGGAGCGACTTTCCATCCTGACGCGGGTAATGGACGAGAACCTCGCTGGGATTCGAGTGGTCCGCGCATTCGCAGGCCAGGACTACGAGATGCGCAAGTTCAACCGCGTCTCTGATCAAGCTCAGGCAATGGCGAACGAGCTGATAGGTATTCGAGTCCGGAACACAACCTTCATGACGTTCGCGTTCTTCATGGCTGTTGTTGCCGTCCTCTGGGTCGGGGGACTTAAAGTGATCGACGGCGATATCAGAGCTGGCACTCTGACCCAGTTCCTGGCGTTCATGTTCATCTTGCAGATGCCTGTCCGGCAGCTTGGAATGATGGTTAACGGCTTTGCTCGCACCCAAACTTCCGGCACTCGGCTGTTCGAGATTCTTGACCTGGACCCGATTATCAAGGACAAGCCGGACGCAAGGCCTGTTGCAATCAATGAAGGCGTGCTCAGATTCGAGCACGTCGATTTCTCGTTCCAGGACGAGTTTGGTGACGAGCGAATATTGCGGGATGTCAGCTTCGAAGCCCGGCCGGGTCACACGGTCGGTATCGTCGGACCTCCTGGCAGTGGAAAGTCAACGCTGGCGCACCTCGTGCCTCGCTTCTATGACGTGACTGGTGGTCGCATCACTATCGACGGACAGGACCTGCGCGATGTGCAGCTCGAGTCATTGCGGCACGTCGTTGGCGTTGTCCAGCAAGACACGTTCATGTTCACGTCATCTATCGAGAACAACGTTGCGTACGGTGATCCGTGGGCTGAGACCGAGAATATTCACAGGGCGACGACGCAGGCGCAGTTGCATGACTGGGTAAGAAGGTTGCCGCGCGAATATGAAACGCTTGTCGGCGAGCGAGGCGTGTCTCTTTCCGGAGGTCAGCGCCAGCGGCTTTCGATAGCTCGCAGCCTGATGCTGCAGCCGAAGATCATCATCTTCGACGACTCGACCGCTGCGATCGACGCCGCTACCGAGCAGCGCATCAGGGCAGCACTCAAAGAGATCACAAACGAACGTGCGGTGATCATCATCTCCCACCGGCTTAGCTCACTGATGCACGCCAACGAAATCCTGTTCCTGGAAAAGGGCGAGATCCTGGAGCGCGGCTCTCATGAAGAGTTGATCGCGCTTGGCGGCCACTACCACGACCTGTACGAGTTGCAGATCAGGCCGGGTGATGACGCCATCCAGCACCTGGGTGAATCAGGCGCCTCAGAAGAACTGGATCGGCCGGATGGGGAGGGTGCCGATGGCAACCCGAGCTAGCCAGACCCCGCCAGGAGTCGAAGAAGAGAAGCGTCCGCCTCACGCCGTTGTCGGCTCACAGGTTGAGCGTGACGAGGAGATGTTCGGCAAGGCTTTCAACGGCCACGTAGTGAAACGCTTCGGTGGCTTCTTGAGGCCTTACCGGTCGTTGCTTGTGGTTGCGGTTCTAGCTGTCCTTGGATTCACGGCTACCCAACTTGCGATACCGATAATCATTCGAACCGCGTTCGATAGCGCGCTCGAAATTGGCAACTTCGACCGTGATCTGCTCATTCAACTCGCAATAGTTCTTGGAGCTGTTGTTGCGTTGAACTATCTGTTCAATTTCTTGCAGGAGATCATCGTCGGACGAGTGGCCGAACGCGTGCTGTTTGATCTGCGCCGTGCAATGTACGCGCACCTGCAGAGGGTCTCCCTGTCATTCATGGACAAGACCGAAGTGGGCAGATTGATGTCACGGCTGCAGGGTGATGTCGCGGCACTCCAGGAGTTCCTTGAAACATCCGTCTTCGCCATCGGTGACTTTGTGCTCATCACCGGTATCACCATCGTGCTAATCGTCTTCGATTGGCGGCTTGGGCTGCTGACCCTGACCGTGGTTCCGTCGCTG